>NZ_JBUDSQ010000029.1:0-35224 GCF_054921335.1 Desulfoplanes sp.
GAAGGGGCAACCACAAGGGGGTGCCCCTTCGCGCCGGCCGTTCAGGAACCAGGATTCCGGGGTGGGAACATACCAGCCTTCCGGCAACCACGGACCGAGGGGACCTGTATAGTCAAAAAGGCACCCGCCGCGTCACGCTTTACCCTCGATAAGAGAAGTAGTAGCTACCAACCATTCCCACCCACAGCTATGTACTACAGGAGCAACACATGCCCAAACGCCCCTTTCCGGTCACCCCGAGGTTCGACCCCACGGCCCAGAAAAAAATCCTCCAGTTCTGCTACATCATGTACGGTCTGGTCTTTCTCGCCGGAGTCACGGCCATCGTGGCCATTATCGTGGACTACATCAAACGCGACGACGCACGGGAAGACCCGGTCCTTGCCAGCCATTACCGCTGGCAGATCAGGACATTCTGGTTCGGGCTGTTATGGAGTTGTGTGGCCGCTCCCCTCGTCGTCCTCATGGGACTCGGAGTGGCTCTCGGACTGGTGGTGACCGTTTGGTACATCTACAGACTGGTCAAGGGGTGGATCCGGCTCATGGAATACCGGCCCATGTACGAATGATGTGCGTGCCAAGGGGCACGCAGAAAGGGCTGGAAGGGGGAGTCACCGTGCCCGGGCACGGTCTGACCGACGTAAGGGGTTCCGGCAAACGGGGGGTCATCTGTCACCCGTCGTGCCCGCCAACTCCCCTATCTTCCGGAGGGAGTTGCCCCGTTCCTGGGCAAGACGCTGCCATTTCTTTTTTTCCTTCTTGATCGCCTCCACGGTCTGCAACAGGTCCTGGATGGTATGGGCTGGGTACCCATACTTGGCGTACTTGCCCTTGCGCAATTCTTCGTCGTTACGCTGTTTAAGGGCACTCAACTGGCTGGCGTTCAGGATCATGGGTACAAGACATCCCCGGAAAAGATGGACCAAAAAAGCGTTATGCGCTTCCGCCTAACAGAAAAAAAAGTGACTGGAAAACCCCGATCACAAACCCCAGGACCGCTCCCACCAGTTCAATAAACCGGAACTCCTTGTTCATGATGGCAAAAAGGAGCAATTCGAGTTGGTCCATAGAAAATCCCTCGACCTTCTCCCGGACCAGCGTGGCCACATCAAAGCGGCTTTCCACCTCCTGGGCACCCTTCTCCAAAAATCCGGGCACGACCTCGTCCAATTGTTTGGCCAAGAGAGTCCGGACCTTTTCCATTGTCTCCTCGTTCAAAAACATCCCGACCATGGGATGGAGGGTGACAAGCTTGTCCCGGACAAAGGACTCCACGCCGTCCTGGACCATTTCCTTGAAGATTGCCGCAAACTCGGGCGTGTTGATCACCGCGGAGACATCCTTTTCCGAGATGAGATTGTCCTGGATCATCATGGCCAGATTGGCGGCCAGGGCTTTTTGCCGTTTGGGAAAAATCCCCTGGATGGTCAGGGAGAATATTCTGATCGGCTTACGGGGGTGGAAAAGCATCTTCACGGCCAGATAATTGGTCAACCAGCCGATAAAGGCACACACAACGGGTGCAACGACAAACATCACCCAACTCATATACACCATCCTCTTTGTTCAAAAATGAAGGGGCGGGGAGTTTCGCTCCCGTTCCCACCGATAGCCGCTCTTTGGGACGCCGCGGGCACGGTCGATTTTTTTGCCGATGAATGCGGCAAAGTCAAGATAGTGGAGAGTGGATCATGGGCCACTTTTCTTGACGACCCATGTAATTTGCAATACGCAGTTCCTCTTGTGCTGCCATGGCTCCCCCCTTGAGACAATCACGGGCTCCCTCCATATTTTTATTGGATGGCCGCCAAGGCACCCAGCCCTGTCACGATATATCACCCCAGGCCCTTGAACCACGGCGCGACCGTGGCAAGCGGCTCTTTTTCATTGTACCCAGCCATCACGGAGAATGAGCGTTGAGCAAGAATACCACTGCCGCTCCCAACGAAAACCAGGTCCTTCGCCACCGCAAGGAAAAAGCCGCGTTCCTCGAGGAAGCGGGCGTACCCCTGTATTCAAATACCTTTAGAAGGAAAAATCGGGTTAGCGAAATACTTGAACAATACACCAGTGTGGAGGAAGAGGATATCCTGGAGAAAGCGGGCACGGATTTTTCCGTGGCCGGCCGGATCATCAGCCTACGGTCCTTTGGAAAAATCACCTTCCTCCACCTGGCGGACCGTTCCGGTTCCATCCAGATATGCGCCCAACGCGATACCCTAGGCACTGAAAATTACAAGATTTTCAAAAAATTCGATATCGGAGATATCATCGGTGCCAAGGGCGGACTTTTCAGGACCAGGACGGGTGAATTGACCATCAAGGCCGAAGCCATCACCCTGATAACCAAGTCCATGCGCCCCCTCCCGGAAAAATTCCACGGCCTCAAGGATGTCGAGACCAGATACAGACAGCGGTATGTCGATCTCATCGTCAACCCAAAGGCCAAGGACATCTTCATGAAACGGACGGCCATCGTCCGTTCCTTGCGCAACTTTTTCGACAACCGGGGATTCATGGAGGTCGAAACGCCGATGATGCAGGCCATCCCGGGCGGGGCCACGGCCAAACCCTTTGAGACCTTCCACAATGCCCTGGATATGAAGCTGTTCATGCGCATCGCTCCGGAGCTGTATCTCAAACGGCTCCTGGTCGGTGGGTTCGAAAAGGTATACGAGATCAACCGCAATTTCCGCAACGAAGGCATAGATACCCAGCACAACCCGGAATTCACCATGATCGAATTCTACTGGGCGTATGCCGATTTCCACGATCTCATGGACCTGACCGAAGAACTCTTCCAAACCCTGGCCCTGGAGGTCACCGGGGATACCACGGTAAAATACCAGGGGACCCCTATCGAACTGGGAAAACCCTGGACCAGAATGACTTTTTTTGACTCTCTGGAACAGATCGGGGGGCTGCGCCCCGAACAGTACCAGGATTACGAAACGGCCAAAAAACTGGTCAAAAAACTGGGAGAAAATGCCGAAATCGGGGAAAAACTCGGCAAACTCCAGGCCAAGCTGTTCGACATACTCGTGGAACCCAAATTGATCCAGCCCCATTTCATCTACCACTATCCCACGGAGATCTCTCCGCTGGCCCGGCGTAACGAAGAAGACCCGTCGATCACCGACCGCTACGAACTGTTCATCACCGGTCACGAAATGGCCAACGCCTTTTCCGAACTGAACAATCCCTTTGACCAGCGGGATCGGTTCGCCGAACAGGTCAAGGAAAAGGAGGCCGGTGACGACGAGGCCCACAGAATGGACGAGGATTATGTCCGGGCCCTCGAATACGGCATGCCCTCGGCCGCCGGCCAGGGCATAGGGATCGACCGGTTGGTCATGTTGCTCACGGATTCCTCCTCCATCAGAGAGGTCATCTTGTTCCCATTGTTACGCCCCGAGGTCGCAGGAAAGGAGTAGCCGCGAGTTTTGTCCCGCATCCCACTCCCTGCGGACAAAACCCCGACACAAACACGTATCTATGCGCTTTGAACTGTCCATAGCCCTGCGCTACCTCATCGCCAAACGGCAACAGGCCTTCATCTCGGTCATCTCCCTCATATCGGTTATGGGGGTCGGCCTGGGCGTGGCCGCGTTGATCATCGTCCTCGGAGTGATGACCGGTTTCAGCGAAAATCTGCGGGACAAGATCCTGGGGATCAACGCCCATGTCATTGTAGGGAGTCTGGAAAAAGGGTTTTCAGGCTATGACCAATTGGTGGAAAAGGCCAAAGGGGTTCCCGGGGTCAAAAGCGCCACCCCGTTCATTTACAGCGAGGTTATTTTGAGCTCCCCCGGGGGGGCCAAAGGGGCCGTGCTCAGAGGGATCGATCCCGTATCGGCCGGTTCCGTCCTGAGTATCGGCAAGGACCTGCAACAGGGAGACATCGGGGCTCTGGGAACACCAAAAGGATTCCCCGGGGTGATCCTTGGCAAGGAACTCGCCAAGGGGCTCGGCCTGACCATGGGCAGCAGGGTGAACATCATGTCCCCGGCGGGCAAAAAAACATCTGCCGGCTTCAGCCCCAAGATCATGACCTTCCAGGTCTGCGGCGTCTTCGCCACCGAAGTCTTTGAATACGATTCCTCTCTTGCCTACGTGTCCATTCCCGCGGCCCAGCAACTGTTGGGTATGAACGAGGATCTTGCCACCGGCATCGAACTCAAGGTGTACGACGTCTATGGAGTACAGGAGCTGAGCAAAACGGTTCTCGAAGCCCTCGGCGGATTTCCTTTGTACGTGCGCAATTGGATCGAGATGAACAAGAACCTCTTTTCCGCGCTCCAACTGGAAAAGACGGCCATGGGCATCATCTTGATCATGATTGTCCTGGTCGGTTCCTTCAGCATCGTGACCACATTGATCATGATGGTCATGGAAAAGACCCGGGACATCGCGGTGCTCATGTCCCTTGGTGCGACAAAAAAGAATATCCGCAACATCTTCATCCTCCAGGGGACGATCATCGGGTGCATCGGCACGGCCCTGGGATACATCCTCGGGATCGGGATCAGTCTGTTGCTCCAAAAATACCAATTCATCAAACTCCCAGCCGATGTGTATTATCTGGACCATATCCCCATCCGGCTCGAATGGCTGGACATGACCCTCATCGGGCTGGCAGCCATGCTCCTTTGTTTTCTGGCCACCATCTACCCGGCCCGTCAGGCCGCCCGCATGGAACCCGCCGAGGCCTTGCGTTATGAATAGCCCCCTCTATGAACTCCGGTCGATCGGAAAGACCTACCAGGGACCCGGGGAGGCACTGCAGATCTTGAGCGGGATCGATCTGACGATCCGGGCGGGCGAGTCCCTGGCCATCCTCGGGGCATCCGGCTCGGGCAAGAGTACCCTTCTGCATTTGCTGGGGACCCTTGACGCACCAAGTTGCGGAGAACTCCTTTTCGAAGGCCGCCCCCTCGCGGATCTGGATGAACAGGCCAGGGCCGGGATCCGCAACACAAAAATCGGGTTCGTCTTCCAGTTCCACCATCTTCTACCGGAATTCAACACCCTGGAAAACGTGGCCATGCCCGGTCGCATCGCAGGACAATCCCGCGGGGACGCACAGCAATCGGCCAAACGGGCCCTTGAACTCGTGGGCCTTGCGGACCGGATGGAACACAAGGTGACGACCCTTTCCGGCGGAGAACGCCAACGCACCAGCATCGCGCGGGCCCTGCTCATGGAACCCCAGGTCATCCTTGCCGACGAACCCACGGGCAACCTGGATGAGAAGACAGCCGGCTCGGTGGTTTCACTATTACTCGATCTCAACCAACGTCTAGGAACGACACTTGTCGTGGTCACGCACAACACCGGTCTTGCCCAGCGCCTGGACCGCCAACTGGTTTTACGTTCCGGAGAACTCTATGAACAATAGATGCATCGCCCTGCTACTCCTGTATACCACGAGCATTCTTCTGGCCATGGGAACGGTCCTGGCCCCCGATGTTCAGGCCCAAAAAACGGTCAACATCGCGGTCCTGCCCTTCCAGATCAACGCCTCGCCGGAACTGGCCTATCTCAACGAGAGCTTGCCGGAAATGCTGGGGCAAAAGCTCCAGGAATCGTCCATCAAAACAGTGGATCCGGAACGACTCGACCGGATCATCCAGGACCAGGACATCACGGAACTCGACCTGCAAACGGCACGGGATCTGGCCCTTTTGAGTAACGCCCAGTACGCCGTCTACGGCAGCTTCAGCCAGGTCGGGGAGAGTCTCAGCCTGGATGTCCGTCTGGTCGAGGCCTTTGGACTCAAGGAACCCAAGGCCCTTTTCGTGGTCAAAGAAGGGTTGATCAACCTCCTGCCGGCCATTGACGAACTCGCCGAAAAAATCGGCCAGGAACTCATGAGCCAGGAAAAAATCAGCGCCATCAAGGTCAAAGGGACCCATATCCTGGAAAAGGATGTCGTCTTGATGCGGCTGCATATCCAAAAAGGGGACATCTATGATCCCAAGGAGATCAACCAGGAGATCAAACGCCTCTTTGATCTGGGCTATTTCAATGATGTCCGGGTCTCCACCGAGGACACCATCGACGGCAAGGAGGTCATCTTTGAGGTCGAGGAAAAGCCGCTCATCCAGGCCATCGGGGTGGTGGGTGCCGAAGAGTTGGACGAGGACGATATCATCGAGGTCATGAGCAGCAAGACCGGTTCCGTCCTCAACCCCAAGGTTCTCGTCGAGGATATGGACAAGATCCGGGATCTGTACCGCAAAAAAGGATACTACAACGCCAAGGTGAGTTACAACCTGGAGTCCTCGGAACAGGGGCGGGCCCGCTTGAACATCACCATCGAGGAAGGCAAGGAGTTGTATATCGAAGGGATAACCATCGAGGGGGCCAAACAGCTCGATCCCGACGACATCGAGGACGAATTGGCTCTTTCCACCAGGGGAATGTTTTCCTGGCTCACGGGAACCGGCGTCCTCAAGGAGGAACTCCTGGACCGAGACGCCGCCGCCATCGAGGCGTACTACGGCAACAGAGGATTCATGGATGCCAAGGTGGGCCAGCCCGAGGTCGACTACAGGAAGGACGGCATCTACATCACCTTCAAGATCAGGGAGGGCGAACGGTACCGGGTGGGCAAGGTGACCTTTTCCGGCGACCTCATCGTGGACAAGGCCACCCTGTTCAAGATCTGCCGTCTGGATGACCTGAGCAACGAAGAGGACGGGTATTTCGACCGTTCCAAGCTGCGGGCCGACATCCAGAATCTGGCCGATTACTATACAAATTACGGGTACGCCTATGCCGAGGCCAATGCCGACCTGAAGCGCAACGGAGAGGACCTGACCTTTGACGTCAACTACGTGATCACCAAGGGGAAAAAGGTCTATATCCGCCGGGTCAAAATCCAGGGAAATACCAAGACACGTGACAACGTCATCCGCCGAGAGATGCGGTTGACCGACGGGAACCTCTTCAGCGGGGCCAAACTCAACCGGTCCAACGTGCGCTTGACCAAGCTCGACTATTTCGAAACCGTGGCCATCGAGACCGTGCCCACCCGCCAGGACGACCAAATGGATCTGGTGGTCAAGGTCAAGGAGAAGTCCACAGGAATGATCAGCGCCGGAGCGGGGTACTCCACCCTGGACAAGCTCTTTTTCACCGCCTCCATCCAGGAACGCAACCTGTTCGGCAAGGGGTATAACACCTCGTTCTCCGGGAGTTTCGGGGCCACGACCACCCGCTACGACGTGACCTTCTGGAACCCGCACTACCAGGACTCCAAACTCGGACTCGGTGCCCAGGCGTATATCAAGGATGTGGATTACGATGATTACGACAAAAAGGCCATTGGCGGCAAGGCGCTGTTCGGATACCCCCTTGGTGAGTACACGAGACTGAACTGGAACTACCGGCTGGAACGGTACCGTATCTCCGACCTGGATGCGTCCGAGTTCGACCACGACGAGATCGAGCAGGGAACCTTCTGGGCCAGTTCCGCCTATGTGGGCGTGACCCGGGACACCACGAACCGACGGATCAACCCGACCCGGGGAACCAAGAACACCCTGTCCATGGAGTACTCCGGCGGATTGCTCCAGGGTGACGACGAATTCATCAAATATATCGGTGACAGCAGCTGGTACCACCCCCTGTTCTGGAGCACGGTCTTCCACTGGCACGGCCAGGCGGGCTATCTCATGAAAAACGGGAATGATGAGATCCCTCTGTTCGAGCGGTTCTATCTCGGGGGGATCAACTCCGTGCGCGGCTACAAGGGCCGGGACATCGCCCCGCGCTACGACGACGGCAGCGGCGACAAGAAGGGAGGAACCTCGGAGTTCTTCACCAATTTCGAGTATATCTTCCCCATCAACAAGGAAATCGGCATCCTCGGGGTGGCCTTTTTCGATGCCGGTAATGTCTGGGATGACGACGAAACCATTGACATGGATCTGTATAAATCCGTTGGCGCCGGTATCCGTTGGTACTCCCCCCTGGGCCCACTGCGGCTGGAATACGGCTACGGTCTTGACGATGACGACGAAGTTTCCGGTGGCGGCCGGGTCGAGTTCTCCGTGGGCCAGTTTTTCTAGTCCACAGCACCCCGTGGCCGCATACCGCACGGGGGGACGGATACGTGCACGCCGGTCCCCTTATTCGATGTGGTCTGGACGAACACCCGTCCAGCCACCCCCACCCAGTTTATACAAAGGAGAAATCAATGCGTAGAACCATCATCCTTACATGTGTTATGCTGCTGTTCACGGTTTCCGCCCTGGCGGCCGGCCCGAAAATCGGGATAGTCAACATGCAGAAGATCATTGCCAAGTCCGAACCCGGACAGAATGCCATGAAGACCCTCCAGGAAGAATTCAAGGACGACAAGGCAAGGATGGAAAAGCAGAAGCAGGCTATCCAGACTCTCCGCCAGCAACTCCAGAAACAGAATCTCGTGCTCAGCCAGGATGCCAAGGAAGACAAAGAACTGGCCTACAAGCGCAAGGTCAGAGATTTCCAGGATATGTACCGGAGCTTGGAGCGGAGGATCAAACAGTCCGAGAAAAAATTGAGCCAGCCGGTGATCCAGTTGATCGTCGAGGTCATCACCAAACACGGCAAGAAGAATGGGTACACGGCCATTACCGATGCCCAGGCGAGCGGTCTCATCTATGCCGATGAAAAGGCCGACCTGACCGATACGATCATGGTCGAAGTCAACCGGACATGGCGGGCCAAGAACAAGGAACAAGGAACAAAATAATGCTGCTCTCGGATATCGCCGACCGTTTCGGCCTGACCCTTGAGGGGGAGGATGGCGAGGTAACAGGGGTGAATACCCTCTCCGACGCCGGCCCCCAGGACGTCAGTTTCCTGGCCAATCCCAAATATGTCGATCAGCTCAGCGGGTCAAAGGCGGCGGCGATAATCACCGATCAAGCACATGCGGACCTGGTCCCAGCAACGGCCCTGGTGAGTACTCAACCCTATCTGGATTTCGCCCGGCTCGTTCAGATCATTGCCAAACCCCTGGGCCGGTTTTCCGGACAGAGCGACCAGGCATTTGTCCATCCCACGGCCTCGGTGCACCCTTCCGTGGAGATCGCCCCATTCGTGTATATCGGAGAAGGGGCGAGAATAGACCAGGGAACCCGGCTCTTCCCCCATGTCCATGTCGGGGATGACTGCGTTATCGGCAAGGATTGCACGGTCTACCCACGGGTCACCCTCATGGACGGGACGAGGCTTGGGAACAAGGTCATCCTCCATGCCGGGGTCGTCCTCGGCAGCGACGGTTTCGGATTTGCCCAGGCCGGACAGGGATTGGAAAAATTCCCCCAGATCGGCAGGGTGGTCATCGAGGACCGGGTGGAGATCGGGGCCAATAGCACGGTTGACCGGGCCGCCCTCGGAGAGACCAGGATCGGCAAAGGGACAAAGATCGACAACCTTGTCCAGATCGGTCACAATGTCCACATTGGTGAAAACTCCATCATCGTCGCCCAGGTAGGGATCGCCGGGAGCACCACCCTGGGCAAGGGAGTCGTCCTGGCCGGACAGGTCGGTGTCGCCGGCCATCTGACCATCGGCGATGGCGCACGTGTCGCCGCCAAGGGGGGCATCCACACCTCGGTCCCCCCAAAGACCGACCTGGGCGGGGGACTGCCGTCCATGGAGTACAAAAAATACCTGAAAACGGCGGTATCCATCCCCAAACTTCCAGAATTGTCCAAGCGTCTCAGACGGATGGAAAAAGAAATCGCCCGGCTACGGGAAGAACGCGGTCCGGACGGACAGTACCCCGAGTATCCCTGATTTTTCCCCACCATAGCAACCAGTTACCCTGAAGGTACCATGAAAAAACCAGAACATGGTGAAATCGTGAGCAAGGACATCCTGGACCTTTTACCCCACAGGTACCCCTTTCTCCTGGTGGACCGGGTCCTCGATTTCGCTCCCCTGGACCACATCAAGGCGATCAAGGGGGTCACTCTCAACGAGCCCTTTTTCCAGGGACACTTCCCCGCCTATCCGGTCATGCCCGGAGTCCTCATCCTCGAGGCCCTGGCCCAGACCGGCGGTATCCTCGTGGTCAAATCCATTCCCGATCAGATGCAGGACAAAATTTTCCTGTTCACCGGGATCGAAAAAGTCCGCTTCAGACAATCCGTGTTCCCCGGAGATCTGCTCGAGCTCGAGGTCACCTATCTCAAGCACAAGCTCAATCTGTGGAAGATCAAGGGGGTTGCCAAGGTTGGCGGCAAAAAAGTGGCCGAAGGGTTGCTCACGGCCGCGGTTGTCGACAGGGAGGACGGCTAGTGGCTACCGAGATCCATCCTTCAGCCATTGTCGCCGACGGGGCCGAGATCGGCCAGGACGTGACCATCGGTCCATTCGCTATCGTGGAAGAGGATACCCGCGTCGGTGACCGGTGCGTCATAGAAAGTTCGGCGCATATCAAAAAACTGACCACCCTTGGCCGGGAATGCCAGGTCCACTCCTTTGCCAGCATCGGTGGGCCTCCCCAGGACCTCAAATACCATGGGGAACGGACCCGTCTCGAACTGGGTGACCGGATAACCATCCGGGAATTCGTGACCATCAACCGCGGGACGGTGGACGGGGGCGGGACCACCCGGGTCGGTTCGGACTGTTTTATCATGGCCTATTGCCACGTCGCCCACGATTGCCAGCTCGAGGACCACGTGATCATGTCCAACGGGGCAACACTGGCCGGCCATGTGGAAATTGCCCCCCATGCGATCATTGGAGGCCTCTCGGCCGTACACCAATTCGTGCGTATCGGCACCCATGCGTTCATCGGCGGCAAGACCGGAGTGGCCCAGGACATCCCCCCCTACATGATGGCCGTTGGCGACCGGGCCCGGCTCAGGGGACCGAACCTCATAGGACTCAAGCGGGCCGGATTCACCCCCGAAGAGCTCAAGGCCATCAAGCAGGCCTACAAAACTATCTGGCGGACCAAGGGGAATCTCAAGGGGGCATGCAAGCAGGTCATGGCGGCGTATGGGGAAATCGAACGGGTCGCCCACCTGGTTGACTTCATCAGGACTTCCCAGCGCGGCGTGACCACTGCCGCCTGATCCCACATACTTTTCGCGCACCGCAGGGATTTTTTTCAGCATGACCGTCAGATCCCGCACACCGCAGGCTTCTGTCCACGGGTCATACCATTTTCCCCAACCAGCAGGGGCCGGCTCGGCCCGGTTGGACCACCCCTTTGCGACAAAACACCCATGACCAGACCCTCTCCCCGACTCGGACTCATCGCCGGAGGCGGAACCTTCCCGGCCATTGTGGCCACGAATGCCCACAAGCAGGGCTACACGGTCATCGGCGTCGGCTTCACCAACGACACCAGCCAGGAGACGGCATCGGCCACCCACCGCTTTGCCTGGCTCCGCCTGGGCCGGCTCGGCGCGCTGATCAAGTTCTTTAGACGGGAAAAGGTCTCCCAGGTTGTCTTTGCCGGCCCCATCAACAAACCGCGGGCCCTGGATATCCGTCCCGACTTCAGGGCCGCGCGCGTGCTTTTTTCCCTGGTCCGCAAAAGCGATGATTCCCTGCTACGGGCCATTGCCAAGGAATTTGAGAAAGAGGGCATGGAGGTGGTATCAGCCACCCGGTTCGTTCCCGAACTGGCCACTCCCCGGGGTGTCTTGACCCGCCGCCCCCCGAGCAGACAGGAAACCCGGGACATCCTCTACGGCCTGCCTGTGGCCCGCACACTGGGCCATCTGGATATCGGCCAATGCATCGTTGTCCGCGAACAGATGACCATCGCAGTGGAGGGCATCGAGGGGACCAACGCGACCATCCTCAGGGCCGGCACCCTGGCCGGGAAAGGGGGCGTGGTCATCAAGGTTTTCAAGCCCGGTCAGGACGCCCGTATCGATCTACCGGCCATCGGGCCGGAAACCATCCAGGCCATGGTCACCGCCCAGGCGACCTGTTTGTCCGTCGACGCCAAGAACAGTCTGTTGTTCTCCCCCCAGGAGACCCTAGCCCTGGCTGATCGCCACGGGATAACCATCCTGGGCATGGACGACAGTTTACTCGAAGAAATTTCCTGAAACGTACCCACTCCGTTCCTGTCCCTACAGGCCACTCCCACCCCCCCCCCCACATCGCCATGAACACAGACCGCAGTTCCTTTTACATCCTCACCCAGGGTTGCAAGGTCAACCAGTACGAATCCCAGGCCATCCGCGAGGCATGGACCAGCCGTGGCATGCACGAAAAGAACGGACCGGAAGGTGCGGGTATCATCCTCATCAATACCTGTGCGGTCACGGAACGGGCCGTCTCGGACCTCAAACGGCATGTGCGCAAGCTGCACCGGTCCCATCCGGGGGCATCCTTGCTCATCGCCGGCTGCGCCGTCCAGGCGTTCCCTGAACTGGCAACACTCGACGGGGTCGGGCTGGCGGTTTCCCAGGAAAAAAAGCACCTGCTGACCGGCTATCCTACAGAGGAACAGTCCGCGACGCCTCGAACGGTGCACGACAATCCGATCTATCCCGATCTGCGTATCAGCGGGTACAAGCGGTCCAGGGGAGTGGTCAAAATCCAGGACGGTTGCTCGCATGGATGCACCTATTGCATCATTCCGACAACCCGAGGCAGATCGGTGAGCCGTGATCCCCAGGCCGTCCTCGAGGAGATCGAGCGGCTGTTCGAGACCGGAGTGCACGAGATCTCCCTGTGCGGGATCAACCTACGCCATTTCGGCCGCGATCTCGTCCCACGGACCGATCTATGGGAGCTCCTCGAGCGTATCGAAAAACACCTCGGATCCAGGTGGCGGAACAGGGCCCGGATCCGGTTGAGTTCTCTGGAACCCTCGGAATTGACGGAAAGAGGACTGCACGCCCTTGGTACATCCTCCCTGGTCTGTCCGCACCTACATATCTCTCTGCAAAGCGGGAGTGGCCATATTCTCCGCCGCATGGGCCGGGGGCACTACTCCCCGAACATGGTCATCGACTTTGTGGACCGGCTAAAAAAGATATGGCCCGTCTTTGCCCTCGGGGCGGATATCATCACCGGCTTTCCCGGGGAAGGGCCTGACCACTTCCAGGAGACCCTGGAGTGCATCCGGGAAATGGATCTGACCTATGGGCATATCTTTCCCTATTCAAAACGGCCGGGAACCCCGGCGGCCTCATTCGGGGACCAGGTCCCCCATCAACAACGGACCGAACGGGCGGCCCGGATCCGGGATATCATCTCGGCCAAGAGACGGGATTTCATCCGCTCCCTGACCCCGGACACCCGGATCGAGACCATCTTCGAGGACGGCATAAAGGGAATGAGCCAATTCTATATTCCGTGCATCCTACGACAGCCCGGTCTCGTTCCCACGCACGACCGGACTATCCACAACGTCATCCCCACCGGACAAAGCGAGCGGGGACTCCTTGTCGATCTGGCCGGCAAACATGGTATGGGAGAGACCCCTTGAGCACCCCCGCCTCCCCCTTACCGGCCAAACCGGTCCTTTCGATCCTGAGCGCCCACTGGGATACATTCTGGGACGAACTCGCACCGGTCCTGGAAAAACGTTTGTCCCCCATGGACCATGTCTCAGAACCGATCCCATTCACCCAGACCACCTACTACGATGCGGAACTCGGCACCCCCATCTTCCGGCGCCTGGTCAGTTTCGAACGCCCCATCCCCATGGACGGACTCCCCGGCATCAAACTCTGGACCAACGGGCTTGAAACCGATTGGGCCGCCCCGGCCAACAAACGCCTGTTCAACCTCGATCCGGGCTATCTGAACCAGGAACGGCTGGTCCTGGCCACGGGAAAAAATTTCACCCACCGTATCTATCTACACTCCGGTATCTGGGCAGACCTGACCCTGATCTACCAGCGGGGAAAATGGACCGATCTCCCATGGACCTTTCCAGACTATGCCACGGAAGAAATCAAGGACCATTTGACCAGGATACGGACAATTTATACACAAACCCTGCGGACGCAACGACAAACCAAGGAAACGAACAAATGCCAAAAAGCATGACCGGATACGGTTCATCCCAGATCCAGAAGGAACGCTGGTCCATCAATTGGGAGATAAAGAGCGTCAACGGCAAGCACCTCGATCTCAAGTGGAAAATCCCCCAAACAATGTATGGTTCGGTCGCTGGATGGGAAAGGACCGTCCGTGATCACGTTTCGCGCGGCCGGGTTGAGCTCTTCCTGAAGATCCAGATCACCGACCCGGATCTTCTCGGCCTGGAGCTGGACACGACCATGCTCGACGCCATGGTCGCCCAACTCGACCAGGTGGCCCAACGCCATGGCCACGTTTTTGAACCGGATTACAATAGTTTCATGACCATGCCCTCGCTGTGGAAAGACTCCAAGAGCGATCCCGACCCCGGGTTCACCTCGGATGTCCTCGCCGGCCTCGTGGCCGCCCTCGGGGAGTGGAACGCTTGCCGACAACAGGAAGGAAAGGCCCTGCTCGTGGATCTCGGCGACCGGATGGAGGTGCTCGGATCCATCGTCCAGGAGATCCGGGACGCCGCGGAAGACATCGTGGGGGAGCGGTTCACCATACTCCGGGAACGCGTCAACCAACTTTTGGAGGGGATCCATGACGGGGTTGACGAGGCCCGCATGCTCCAGGAGCTGGCCATCCTCTCGGACAAACTGGATGTGAGCGAAGAGCTGACCCGGCTCGATGCCCACCTGACGGCCATATCCAAGGTTCTTGGCGCGGGAGGGGAAATGGGCAGGAAACTCGACTTTCTCCTGCAGGAGTGTTTCAGAGAGATCAACACCTGCGGGAACAAGGTCCAAAAGCATGAGATAGGGTCCAGGACCGTGGCCTTCAAGGCGGAGTTGGAAAAATGCCGTGAACAGGTCCAGAACCTGGAATAGGACGGTCTCTCCGACAAAGGAGCTACAATGAAACACCAGCAACTTCTCAATATCGGATTCGGCAACTTCGTGGTCAACTCACGGGTCGTGGCCATCGTCAACCCGACCTCCTCCCCCATGCGCAGACTCCGGGAGGACTCGCGCAAGGATGGACGGCTCATCGATGCCACCCAGGGACGCAAGACGCGGTCGATCATCGTGACCGATTCCAACCACTGCGTACTCTCGTCCATCCAGGCGGAGACCATAGCCCAACGGTTCGCAACCAACAACGAGGACGAGCAGGATGATTGAGCGCTCCGGTGTCCCCTTGGTCATAAGCGCCCCTTCAGGAACCGGTAAATCCACCCTGATCGCCAGACTGCACCGGGAGTTTCCCGCGTTCACCTTCTCCGTGTCATGCACCACACGCGCGCCACGGGACGGGGAAGTCGACGGCAAGGACTACCACTTCATCGACAAAGAGGAATTTCTGCGCCGCCGGGACAACCATTTCTTTGCCGAATGGGCCGAGGTGCACGGCAATTACTACGGAACCTCCCTCCAGGCGACCAGGGAAATCCTCGCCCGGGGACAGGACATCATCTTTGACATCGATGTCCAGGGGGCCAAACAGATCCGATCAACCCTTCCCCAGAGCAGCTCCGTGTTTCTCTTCCCTCCCTCGTTGTCCGCCCTCCAAGAAAGGCTGGTCGCCCGGGGCACGGATACGCATCCGGTCATTGCAAAACGGTTGGCCAACGCACGCCGGGAGATCGATGCGAGCGATCTTTTTGAGTTCTGGATCATCAACAACGATCTGGACACTGCCTACGGAGAATTGCGCGCGGTATACATGGCTTCCCGCGCAAGGGCCGTCCATAATGCGGGCCTCAAGGAAAAGATCCTGCTCGAGAAATGACCGCTCAGCCAGACCGTCCATATGCCCCAACATCCACCACCATGCGCCGTGTTGTCAGTTGGACGCGCAATCGGCCAAACCCCATTGCACAGACATGACCGCCAAAGACCTCATTGTCGCCCTTGATTTTCCCTCCCCCGAACCAGCCCTTTCCCTGGCCACGACCCTGGCAGGGCATGTCCGCTGGGTGAAGGTCGGGCTGGAGCTTTTCTGCCGCACCGGACCGGCCATCGTTGCCCGACTCAACGACCTGGGCTTTAAGGTATTTTTGGATCTCAAATTCATGGATATTCCCAATACGGTCAAGGGGGCGGTCGCCTCGGCCGCTGCGGCCGGTGCGGACATGCTGACCATCCATCTTATGGGCGGCGGGGACATGGCCGCTGCCGCGCTTGAGGGGGCGGCGGGAAACAACGGACGCCCCCCGGTGGTCATCGGGGTAACCGTCCTCACAAGCATGGGAACGAGGGATCTCGCCCCGGCCAATTTTTCCCGGGCGCCCATGGGGGAGATTGTCCAGTCCATGGCCCTGCAGGGATACGAATGGGGGCTTGACGGGATCGTCTGTTCCGGACAGGAAGTGGAAAGGGTCCGGGAGCGAATCCCACGCCCTTTTACCATCGTCACGCCCGGCATACGTCTGGACAAGCACGGCCCGGGTGACCAGAAACGGGTGACCACTCCTTCACAGGCCCTGAGTGCAGGAACGGACTATCTTGTCGTGGGCCGGCCGATCACCCGTTCGTCCCATCCGCTCCAAACGGCCCAACACTATTTACACGTACTCGAGGAAGACTCATGAATGCCGACTCCGTATCCAAGAAAGAACCACACCGCGAAAAAATCAAGGGGGTCTTTTCGAGCCAGAGCCTGAAACAGATCGGCACGGGCACCACGGCCCGCAAAGCATTGCAGAAAACCTACTGGTTTGCCGTGGAGGTGGAACAGGATGAGATCGAAATCCAGCCCCTGAACATCAACTATGTGCCCTCCGGGCCGAAACAACGTGTTCCCAAGGACGAGTTCCTGAACAAGTTTTCACCGGAGCCGGAATTCTATACCGCCACGGTCTATCCCAAGATACGTGAACTCACCAGGACCGTCGCCCGGGCCGACCGGCACCGCAAGAGTGGCGAGACCTTCAGCGCCGAATTTGAGTACGGCAACGCACTCAAGGTGGACGAGGAAAATATTCGGGCCAATTTCGGGCTGGGGCTCACCTACCTCGAGCGCGGGGAAAAAGACAAGGGCAACGACATCTTCGAGCGGCTGGTCAAACTCGATGCGGCATTTGAGGAGGAACACAAACACCTGTTCAACGATTTCGGGATCAATCTGCGCAAGAACGCCATGTTCGACCAGGCGGTCGAGTACTACCAGCGGGCCCTCACCTTGAGCACCAACGACGAGAACCTGCACTACAACATCGCCCGGGCCTATTTTGCCCAGAACAAACTTCCCGAAACCGTCGACCACCTCATCACCGCCCTCAAGCTCAACCGGTCCATGGACGAGGGGAAAAAATTCATCAAATACCTGGCCCAGAAAAATATCCTCACCCAGCCGCTCCACGAGAAAATCGTCAAGGAACTCCATGCGGAGATAGACGAAATCATCGCATAGCCGATACCCCCCCTGCAACAGTCTACGGCGGCCTGCTTGTCACAGGCCGCCTTTTTTACCGCCATATGCCCACACCGAACATCCCCCCCTCGACCCGCTTCAGATGCGAACCAACCCCCGGAGATTCCCAAGAGATCCGGGACCTGGCGGCACGCCTGGGCATCACGGAAACCACGGCCGGGGTCCTGCACCAGCGCGGCGTGCGTGACCCGGAAGCCATGGCCCGTTTTCTGGACCCGGGCCTCAGGTATCTTTCCCCCCTTGAGAACTGGCCCGGTTTGCTGCAAGGGGCCTCAATCCTTGCCGATTCCATCGCCAAGAAAGACAAGATCGCGGTCTGGGGGGACTATGATGTGGATGGGGTCACGGCCACGGCCGTTATTGTCGATTTCTTCAACCAAAAAAAGATCCCCATCCTTCCGGTCATTCCTTCCCGCTTCAAACAGGGATACGGGCTGGACAACACGACCATCACCGAACTTGCCGGGCAGGGGATCCGGCTCCTTGTGACCGTGGACTGCGGGATCAACGACCACGGAGCGGTGGACCACGCCCGGGCCCTGGGCATGGGCGTGGTCATCACCGACCACCACCTTCCCGGCGACACCCTTCCGGCGGCCAGGGCGATCATCAATCCCAAAACGGCCCCATGTCCATGTGCGGACCTGGCCGGTGTGGGGGTGGCCTTCTTGCTCATGGCCGCCCTGAACCAATACCTGCCCCCTCCCAAAGTGGACGTCCGCCCTCTCCTTGATCTGGTCGCCCTGGGGACCATCGCCGATGTGGTTCCCCTGACGGAGGAAAACCGCATTCTTGTTAAAAACGGCCTCCTTGTGCTCAAATCGAGCCAACGTTCGGGTATCCAGGCATTGAAAAAGGTTTGCGCCATCGCCCCCGAAACCTCTATCGGTTCGGGGGACGTGGGGTTCGGGCTGGGCCCGCGCATCAACGCCGCCGGTCGCCTCGCCTCGGCGGACCTGGCCCTCGACCTGCTCATGGCCGCAACCCCGGAACAAGCGACCCCCCTGGCCAACAAACTGAACAGACTCAATGCCGAACGGAAAAAAATCGAACACGGGATCGTCGATCAGGCCATGGCCCAATGCGGGGAAAACGGGAAGGCCATGGGCCATGTGGTTTTTGGTCCCGAGTGGCACCAGGGGGTTCTCGGCATCGCGGCCTCCCGGGTTACCGAACGTACCTACCGCCCAACGGTTCTTCTCGCCCGCGACGGTGATCTCCTCAAGGGATCGGGCAGGAGCGTTCCCGGGGTCCACCTTTACGAATGTTTGTATGAATGCCGGGATGTTCTTGAAAAATTCGGCGGACACCCCATGGCCGCCGGGCTCTCTCTCCACCCGGACAATCTCGGGACATTCACGGAACGGTTCAACCGGGCCGTCGCCGCCCGGTGCGGCTCTTCCAACCCCGAGCGCCCCCCCCTGGCTATCGACGGGGTCCTCCCATTTGACCGGATCACCCCTGTCCTCCTTTCCGAGTTGGAATCCCTACAGCCCTTTGGGGTGCAATGCCCGCGACCGGTCTTTATCTCCCCGCCGGTCACAATAACCGGGCACAAAATTTTCGGCCGCGGTGCACACCTGTCCGTCAATCTTCGGGATGAAAACGCCGGGATCACCCTGCGGGGCGTGGCCTGGAGACAGGCCGCAACCTTTGGCGACGCCATCCACCAGGGTGACAAGGTACGTGCGGCCTTTACCCCGAAAACGACCTCCTACCGCGGTCTGCTCGGCATAGAATTGACCATCACGGCCCTCTTCCCCTATGTCCAAGAGAGATAAACCGGACTATCCGTTTGGAACGATCCGTCACGCCCACCCGTCCACGATCGGGAACAATGTTTGGAAAGGAGAAAAAAACATGCGAACGATAACTGCCTGCCACCTGTTCACAACCCTGGCCCTTATCGCCTGTCTGAGCGGCTGCGCCGCCGTTGTTGTGGGAGGGGCCGGAGCCGCGGCCACGTACTCGTATATCGAGGGCAAGGTCTCCATTACCAGAAACATCAAGGTGAACACGGCCTACACGGCCGCCCTCGAGGCATGTGCAGACCTGGGGTTGACCGTTGAAAAGAGGTCCAAGAATCTCAGCAAGGCGACCGTTTCCGGCAAGGACACCGACCGCCCCTTCTGGATCTGGATCAGCGCTGAAGACAGTGTCCGGACCAAGATCTCCGTGCGGGTCGGTCTTCTCGGCGACCGCACGGCTTCCCAGCGCATCCAGAACACCATCGCCCGCCACCTGTGATCCCTCCCACGGATGCCGCCAATGCATCCGGCACCAGGTGTGCGATGGCCCCCCCATTCCTGCAAAGAGAACGTTTGCCCCACGCGTGGCCCACAAAAAATCCCCCTCTTGGTGCCAAGAGGGGGATTTTTTTATGGGATGCCCATACAACCCGCGGGGCTCACATCCGACCGAGGAAGCTAACGTCCCGGTCTCTCTCCCCGAGGGGGGGGCCGCATGGTATTATCCCTGTTCGCAGCCGCTACACCCGGAGCATCCTTCGGTGGAACAGGCGGCCTCCTGGCCAGCTGCAGCCTGGTCGGAAATCCCGACCACTTCGATGCCAAACGTCAGGGACTTGCCCGCCAGGGGATGGTTGAGATCAAGGGTCAATTTTTCCTCGTCCACATATGTGATCAGGGCCGGCATCTGCTGGCCCTCGGAAGTGGACACCCCGATGGTCTGGCCCACCTGCGGATCCATGCCCTCCGGGATCTGAGCAACAGGAAAATCCATGATCCTGTCCGCCATATGTTCACCGTAGGCCTCGTCCGGAGTAAGAGTGAAGGTCTTTTTTTCACCCAACTCCATACCCATGAGGGCGGCCTCGAATCCGGGGATCATCTGTCCTCCGCCCATGGGCACTTCCAGGGGGTCCCTCCCTTCACTGGTGTCGAATACCTGTCCATCCTCGAGGGTTCCCGTATAGGCCACCTGCACGAACAGGCCGTTTTCTACCTTCTGCATAAATCCTTCTCCTGACTGCTTGCGATGAACCGAACATATCGACCCGCTGAAAAAATGGGGACGGTCCGGGAACACCGTGTTCATAAAGTCGGGTTCCCTACCCCACAATTCAGGCACAATGCCGTCCAAGAGAGATAACAAACCAAAGGCCCCGTTACCGTGTCCGGTTCCGGAGCGACGAATTGAAAACCTACGAACGAATCGGAAAGTGTCAACCGGTTCACGTAAAAAACACCCCGCTGTAGGGGCACCCCCCCTCATCCATGATAAAAATGCGTGATCAAATATTCCAGATACCGGGACTTCACCTGCTCCAAAGCCATGGCCTGCTTGATGACCGGGAGCTTGAGCACGACGCCCAGCACCGCTGCCAGGGCCCGGTGGCTCCATAGGACATGGTTGTCAAAGATCAGGTGCTGGAACTTGCCCCGCTCGATGGCCATGACCACGCATCTATGGGTCGAATTGAGCGGAGTGATGACCCGCTTTTCCCGGGGCCGCATGGATATGGCCCCTTCGGGACAATTTCTGGCACACACGCCGCATCCCAGACATATGTCGGCATGCACGTGGGTCTTCTTGCCCTTGGGATCAAAAGGGTCATTGGCCGAAACCAGCCCCATGGCCTCCACCGGGCAGACGTTCACGCATTTGCCGCAGGTGGTGCACTGGTCATAGTCGATCTCTGGCATGAAATTGGTCGTGTGGATGGGATGGAGCAGGCCGAACCGTTTGGCCGCGATCATGGCCTCACAGCAACACCCGCAACAATTACAGATGAAGTTGACCCCCTGCCTGCAGTTTTCTCCAAACTGGACCAGATTGTGCTCGCGGGCCTGGTCCAGGAGGTCGAGCCCTTCGGCCACATCCACGGACCGGGCAAAACCGTGCTTGATGAGCGAACCGGCCGAGGCATTGAAGGTCATGCAGATATCCAGGGGCGCGCCACACCCCCTGCCCATATGCTGCATCTTGGACCGGCAATAGCAGGTCGAAACCCCCATCTGTGGAGAAGCCTTGATGACCCCGGAGGCCCGTTCGTAATCCAGAACATGGCCGTCATCCTCCCTGGTCAAAACGGACTCGTTCACAAAGACCCGGCCAATCTGTGTTTCCCCCCTGACGAATAGATTCTTGATGAAATCCTCTTCCTCGTTGCAATATTGGTAAAAGAGCTGAGCCAGTAGATGCTGGTCGATGTCCCCACGGGTGCGCATCATGGAAAACTCGAAAAATCCGGCCATGGGCGGGGGCAATACATACACGGACCGCCCATCCTCTTCCTCGATGTCCACGAGGATAGCCCGACCGGCGAGCCCGTCCAGAATCCCCTGGGTCTCGGCCAGGGGCTTTTGCCAGACCTGGGCCGCCTTGTGGGCGTCAAAGGGCTTGATGGGCAGCTTGGCCACCAGGGCGGCCTCCTTTTCCGAAAACAGGATATGCAAAATTTTGTATAACAATGGTGAGGGTGGTGCCCCCTGGGGAAAACGGTTGATGCGATCCACAAGGCTATCGTAGCCGGGCCGGATGGTTTGGTTTGCCATAGATCGTCTCTCCATTTTGTATGACATTATATCTAAAAAATACATTGCTTTATACTAAAATAATGCTATGTATTCAAGAAATTTTCCCACAAAAGATACAAGGTACCGCACATGACGACCATTCCTCTGGGCAGCCCGTTACACATTTCCGTCCCACGCTTGCAGGGCTGCTGGCTCCAGACCGATGGGCACGGACTCAACCTGAACCTGAATTTTCCGGACACGACCGACCAAGAGATGGCCGCGTTCTCGCAAGGGATCCGGACCATAGGGATGTTTGCCGCGGACACAATCCCGCCCGTCCCCTTCCTCCTCCTCGGATTCAAGAACAGGGCATTCGGTCCGGTCGAGGGAACCTTTGACGCCCGGTCCCAGCACAGGGAATATCTCGACCACTTCATGGACCTTCCTTTGCCGGTCAGGATGGGGATTTTTCTCTCCGACATGGGCCGCATCCGGGGGATCGCCCATGTGGTCCTGCCGCACAGGGTCACCTTGGCACTGAAGGAGACGGTCCAATGCCAGCTGTCCACACCCTACACCGCTGAAGCCTTTGCCAGCAACAAATTGAACATACAGACGGCCTACTCGACCCAGCAACTCCTCGACATGGCCTATTATGTCGACGAGTGACCCCCCCAAAAATAACGCCAAAAGGCCGGGCCACCTCATCTATGGAGAGGTGGCCCGGCCTTTTTTATCGGTTCTGGGATAAGGGGTGTACGGGATACCGGACAGATCCGTTTTTTCTATCGGGTCCTAAAAAAAATTGGTACTTTGCGAACCGAATTTTCGCTCGATTCCGTCATTCACGGCGTTGGCCGGGATCTTGGGGGACAAGAACATGGCCGGGAGGGCAACATAACGCGGAATCCAGGGCGGTCCCGGATCAGGTCCGGGGGTGACGTATTTGGGTTTGTCGGGTCCTGGTTGCCGCCCTTTCTTCCGTGTTCTTCCCTGGTCCGTTATCCTTACTCCATCCTCGAGGTCACCTCGATGAGGTGGAAGCCGAATTGGGTGCGCACGGGTCCGTGGACCACTCCGGCTTCCTTGTTGAAGACGACCTCCTCGAATTCCGGGACCATTTCGCCCATGCCGAATTCCCCAAGATCCCCCCCACGCCGGCCTGACGGACAGGAAGAATGCGCAGCGGCCACCTCGGCGAAATCTTGGCCGTTGAGGATATCCTGCTTGAGGCGTTCGCAGCTCTCCAGTGTCGGGACGAGAATGTGTCTAGCCCTTGCTCGGGTCATGGTTCTACTCCTTGTTTTTGGGGGTTGACTGCCGGCCCTGTTTGCCCTGGTCCGATCCCGCGGATGGACCGGTGCCGCCCTTTGGGGACCGTTTTTGCTTTCCCCGCCGTCTGGGCCGTTTGCGGGGTGTTGGTTTCTGCATCTCCCTGCCCTGGGCCGGCTCCCCCTTGGGGGCTTCGACAGGTTTGGCCACGGAACTCTGATAGAATTCATCGAGGAGCATGGCCATGAGGGGCCGCATCTCCTCGTCCTCCCCAAGTGTCTTGGCCAGGGGAATGAACCGCTCCATCCGCTCCTTTTGGAGCAGGTCCTTGGTCCGCATTCGGGCCTCGAGCAGGGCGATGGCCCGATCGGACATGAGTTCCTGGACATCCCCATCACCGGGCAATTCCCGTTCTTCGAGGGGTACCCGGAACTGGGATCCAATGGATTTCATCTTGAGTTCCTCGATCACATCGACCAGGATGATCGCCTGGCCGCTGGCTCCGGCCCTGCCGGTCCGGCCGGACCTATGGATATACACCTCCGGGTCCTCGGGGGGTTCATACTGGATGACATGAGAAAGTTCCGGAATGTCGATCCCTCTCGCGGCCACATCCGTTGCGACCAGAAACCGGAGGTCCCCCTTGCGCACTCGACCGAGAACCCGGTCCCGGGCTCCCTGGGAAAGGTCCGAGCTCAATTCGTCCGCGTCATATCCGAACCGTTTGAGGACCACGTTGACAAAATGCACGTTTGCCTTGGTATTGCAAAAGATGATCGCCGAGGCCGGATTCTCCATCTCCAGGATACGGATAAGGGCCCGGTCCCGTTTCATCCCCGGGACCTTGTAGTAAACATGCTCCACCTCGGTGACGTGCATGTGGTCGCTGCTCAGGCTGAGGACCTGGGGGGTGTGCAGAAATTCCCCGGCCAGCCGTTTGACATGGGGGGGATAGGTGGCGGAAAAAAGCGCGGTGGTGATCTTTTTCCGGGGAAGATACCCCTGTACCGCCTTCATATCCGGGTAGAACCCCATGGACAGCATCCGGTCCGCCTCATCCAGGACCAGGAAAGAAATTCCGTCCAGATTCAGGGTTCCCTTGAGCAGATGGTCGAGTACCCTTCCCGGCGTACCCACCACAAACTGAGCCCCCCCGTGCAGATCGTCGAGCTGGACGGTGTAGGAGGCCCCGCCGTACAGGGCTGCAGTTTTGATCTTTCCATCCTTGGCAATGGCCTGTGCCTCGGCAATGACCTGCCTGGCCAACTCCCTGGTCGGAACCAGAACAAGGGCCTGACACACGGGACGCGCGGCATCGATCTTTTCAAACAACGGGAGTACATACGCCCCGGTCTTGCCGGTTCCCGTACGGGATTGGACCATGACATCCCTGCCCTTGGTCAGGTAGGGAATGGTCCTGGCCTGGACCGGTGTCAACGAGGTCCAGCCCATGCCGGCGCAGGCCTGCTGGAGAAATTCCGGAAGATCATCCAATCCGACTTCCGGAATTTCAGGTTTCTCGGTATCGGTTGCGGGGACTTCCGGTGCGGTTGGTGCTCCGTTGGTGTGTTCTTCGTGTTCCACGTAGTTTTCCTTATGGTAGTGACATGCCCGCGGGGAATATTCTTCTGGGCATGGTTGGATTTGTATTTTTCCAAGGACAGGTCATCATGCCGCGTTCCCGTCAATCCAGGGCCTATGCTTTCGGCCTGACCTCGGTTCTCATCTGGTCCACAGTGGCCTCGGCCTTCAAGCTCACCCTGCGGCACATGGATCCTGTCCAAATGCTGGCCGTTGCCACCCTGACCTCGGTGTGCGTGCTTTTTGGTATCCTTGTGGTCCAGAAAAAGCTGGCCCTGCTGGCAGCCCTCACCCACCGGGATGTCCTTGTCTCCATGGGGATGGGGCTGCTCAACCCCCTGCTCTATTATTTGATCCTGTTCAAGGCCTATGATCTGCTTCCGGCCCAGGAGGCACAGGCCCTCAACTACACATGGGCCATCACCATGGCCCTTTTGTCCGTCCCCCTGCTGGGACAGCGGGTGGGCAAACGCCAGTTCCTGGCCATCGTCATAAGCTATATCGGGGTTCTGGTCATCGCCACCCACGGTCATGTTCTGGATCTCGAATTCTCCGATCCCCTGGGGACGGGACTGGCCCTGGGCAGCACGATCATCTGGGCCCTGTACTGGATCTTGAACACCCGGGACAGGCTCGATCCCTGTGTGCGGCTGTTTGTAAATTTCTGCTCCGGGACGGTCTACATCCTTCTCTACACCCCGCTCGTATCGAGCTTCTCCTTCGGCACATGGGCCGGGCTCACCGGCGCGGTCTATGTCGGGGTCTTCGAGATGGGGATCACCTTCGTCTTCTGGCTCATGGCCCTCAAATACACTTCGAGCGCGGGCAGGATCAGCCACCTCATCTATCTTTCGCCGCTCGTGTCCCTGGGGCTGATACGACTCCTGGTGGGAGAACCCATTCTTCCTTCAACCATTGTCGGACTGGTACTGATTCTCGGCGGGGTGGCACTGCAGGGGAGGTGACAAAAAAAATTACGCCCGCAGAGGGGAAAGGAATGGGGCATGAAAATTTCGATGGACACGGTTTTGACCGCCTAACCAGCCCTCTTCATCCTGGCCCCTTCCCCAGCAGGGAGCGTCCTGTCATTTCCTCGGGCTGATCCATGCCAAGGAGATCAAGGAGGGTCGGGGCGACATCGCACAGGGCGCCGCCATCTCGCAATGTTCGGTTTCCAGTACCCTTGCCCACCAGAACGCACGGGACCGGATTGAGGCTGTGGCAGGTCTTGGCGCCGCCGTCTGGATCGAGCATGTCCTCGGCATTGCCGTGGTCCGCCGTGACCAACCCCTTGCCGCCAACCCCGTCCAAGGTTTGCATGACCCTGCCGACGCATGCGTCCACGGCCCCACACGCCGCAACAACTGCCGGGATGGACCCGGTATGGCCGACCATATCCAGGTTGGCGAAATTGCATACGATGAGCCTATATTCATTGTTCCGGATCGCACCGCACAGGGTTTCGGCCACCAGGTTGACACTCATCCCGGGCTTGAGATCATAGGTGGCCACCTCCCGGGGTGAGGGAATGAGCTTGCGGTCTTCACCCTTGAAAGGTTCTTCACGTCCGCCGTTGAAAAAATAGGTCACATGGGCGTACTTTTCGGTTTCGGCCACACGGAATTGCTTGGCCCCCCGGCCGGCCACCACCTCACCCAGAATATTTGTCATCCTGACCGGGGGGAAGGCGGCCGGGAGCCCGAAATGTTCGTCGTACCGTGTCATGGTGGCCATGGTACAGAGATGGGGAA
The DNA here is from genome assembly GCF_054921335.1 of Desulfoplanes sp. Classification (NCBI taxonomy): domain Bacteria; kingdom Pseudomonadati; phylum Thermodesulfobacteriota; class Desulfovibrionia; order Desulfovibrionales; family Desulfoplanaceae; genus Desulfoplanes; species Desulfoplanes sp. The sequence continues at coordinate 26,528 of NZ_JBUDSQ010000029.1, forward strand.
CCTTTGTGCGCTTGAACCCCCCAAAATCGGGATCAAACAGGGCCTGGGTCATCTGCCTGGCCCTGTCCGCCCTGAAATTAAAGAAAAAGACCGCGTCCCCATCTTCGACCACCCCCACGGGCCGACCATCTTCCATGATCACCCGGGGCTTGACGAATTCGTCGTTTTCCCCCTGGTCATAGGACTCCTGGATGGCGGCAAGGGGATCGTCAGCCGCGATACCTTCCCCCAGGGTCAAAGCGTCATAGGCCGACCGGATACGATCCCACCGTTTGTCCCGGTCCATGGCATAAAAACGTCCGCTGACCGTGGCGATCCGACCGACACCGATGTTCTCGATATCTTCCTGCAATCGCTGCACATAGCCGAGCCCGCTCGAGGGTGGGGTATCCCGACCATCCAAAAAGGCGTGGACCAGGACGTCCTCGAGCCCCCTCTCCTTGCACAGGGCAAGCAGGGCGGCCAGGTGGGCCTGGTCACTGTGCACCCCGCCATCCGAGACCAACCCCATGAAATGGATGCGCCCCCCCCGGTCCCTGGTCGTTTCGATCAGGTCGAGAAGGACCGCATTGGTTTTCAGGGAACCGTCCCTGACCGCCATATTGATACGCATGATGTCCTGGTAGACGATGCGACCGGCCCCGAGGTTGAGATGGCCGACCTCGGAATTGCCCATCTGCCGGGGGGGGAGTCCGACCGATTCGCCCATGCATGCCAACGTCGTGGTCGGGCAGGAATCGAGCAGCGCATCGAGATGGGGCGTTTTCGCCTGGGAAATGGCATTCCCCGGCCCGGGGGGGGCCACGCCCCACCCATCCAGGATCAGCAGCAGCACGGGAGGGTTATCCATCGGATCGCTCCTCGAACCCGGGATCGATGCGGCCCACTCCGGTGAACAGCCCTTCTATATTGTACAACTCTCGGACCTCTTTTTGGAAAATATGCACGACAACGTCGTTGAAATCCACAAGAATCCATTGACCGGACTCCGCTCCTTCGACGCCCAAGACAGGCCCCCCATGCTGCTTTCCCTGCTCCACAAGCCAGGAACTCATGGATTTCGCCTGCCGGGCGCTGTTGGCCGTGGCAATGATCATCCCCTCGGTCACCGAAGAATATCCCCGCACATCCAGCATAACGATACCACGCGCCTTTTTTTCGTGAAGCCATGCGGCTATCTGTTCCAATCTTTCCTGTATATGTGTCGTATTCTTTTTGGACATGCGTTCTCCTTGAACGGGCCGAACAGGGCCCGGAATGGTTCATCGCGGGATAAACAAGGACAGATCCTTCCGCAGCGGAAGACCTGCCTTCCACCCGGTCCGATACCGTCAACCCGTGTACATACGGGAAAGTTAGCTGCAGAGCAAATGGTTCTGCCCACAGACACCAATAATCCACGGCCCCCGCCGCCTCATGCGCAAAAAACATCTTGACAGGCCACCCGGTCTTTGCAACATATCCGTTCACCATGAACCAGACCTTCACCGCTTTTTCCCTGTATTATTTTTATTTTTTTACCTTTGCTCTCAAAGGGGAATCCGTGGTGTCGGCCTAGACACATACCAGTTTCGAATCGAACAACCCAGCCGCGGACAGCCAGAACTGACCGCGGCTTTTTTTATTTTCATCATCCATCGGGGCGGCCCCACCATGCCGCCCTTCATTCAACGAATCAGGGAGACGGGACCATGATGTACGATGTCGAACGCGAGACTATGCCACGGGAAGAGCTGGAGGCTCTGCAAACGCGTCGCCTGACCTATCTTGTGGACAAGCTGTACCACAACGTTCCCTTTTACCGGGAAAAATTCAAGGAACAGGGGGTCAAACCCGAACAGATCAAATCCCTTAAGGATCTGAAATACCTGCCCTTCACCGAGAAACAGGACCTGCGCAACAATTACCCCTACGGCCTCTTTGCCACGCCCAAGGAGAACATCGTCCGCATCCATGCCTCGTCCGGAACCACGGGCAAGGCAACCGTGGTCGGCTATACCCAGCGTGACGTGGACACCTGGGCGACCCTCATGGCCCGCTGCCTCATGGCCACGGGGGGATCACGCCGGGACATGGTCCACAATGCCTACGGGTATGGGTTGTTCACCGGCGGGCTGGGCATGCACTACGGTGCGGAAAAACTCGGGGCGACCATCATGCCCTTTTCCGGAGGCGGCACCAGGCGTCAGGTCATGCTCATGAAGGATTTCGGCTCCAGCATCCTGTGCAGCACCCCGTCCTATGCCATCAAGCTCCATGAAACGATCATCGGCTCAGGCATGGCTCCCGAGGATCTCAAACTCAAGATCGGTATCTTTGGGGCCGAACCCTGGAGCGAGGGCATACGCCAGGACATCGAGTCCAAACTGGGGATCAAGGCGTACGACATCTATGGGCTCTCGGAAATCATGGGACCGGGCGTGGCCATCGAGTGCAAAACGGCCCAGAACGGGCTGCACATATGGGAAGACCACTTCATTCCGGAGATCATCGATCCGGAGACCGGCGAGGTCCTCCCCCTGGGTGAAACCGGGGAGCTGGTCATCACCACCATCACCAAGGAAGGCATTCCCCTCATCCGCTACCGGACCAGAGACATCACCGCCCTGGACCCGGTTCCCTGCAAGTGCGGCCGGACCCACGTGCGCATGAGCAGGATCAAGGGACGCAGCGACGACATGCTCATCATCCGCGGCGTGAATGTCTTCCCCACCCAGATCGAATCCATCCTTATGGATACCCACGGTCTGACCTCCCACTACCAGCTGATCATCCGTCGTCAGGGGGCCATGGATACCCTGGAGGCCCAGGTGGAGATCGACGAAAAACTCTTCTCTGACGAAATCAAACATTTACAGAAAATTGAAGCCAAGATACAACGTGACATCAAGGAATTTTTGGGTGTCACCGCCAAGGTATCGCTGGTCGAGCCGAGAACCATTGAACGATCCCAGGGCAAGGCCAAGAGGATCGTGGATCTGCGCTCGTAATCCAGGCAGACGACAGACGTCGGCCCCTTCGCCCCAAACCGATCAACCAACGAGGGAATAGTCATGAAAGTCGAACAAATATCCGTATTCCTGGAAAACAGAGCCGGAAGGCTGGGTGAGGTAACCCGGGTTCTGTCCGAAGCCGGCATCAACATCAGGGCCCTGTCCCTGGCCGACACGTCCGATTTCGGCATCCTGCGGCTCATTGTCACGGACCACGAAAAGGCCAAACAGGTTCTCAAGGAGAACGGCTTCACCGTGGGCCGGACCAATGTCGTGGCAGCGGAGATGGAGGACCAACCGGGCGGGCTGCACCATATCCTGGACATCCTCGGCAAACAGGGCGTGAACGTGGAATACATGTACGCCTTTGTCCAGCAGAGCGGCAAGAATGCCGTGCTCATCTTCCGCTTTGACCGTACGGACCAGGCCATCGAAATCCTCCAGGAAAACGGCATCCGCATTCTTGCGGGCGACGAAGTCTACACCATCTGATGACCATGACGGCCGCAGTTTCCCGAAAGGGAGACTGCGGCTTGTCGGTTGCAATCTTGCTAATTGTTCACCTTCACCCCAGGGCCACGGCCAGGCACCCCTTTTTCCTTGATCCGTCCGAAGACCACATCTTCATTTCTTCGTGACACACCCGCCCTTGCCCGCCGCCCATGCAAACCTCTTCGTGCGGAATCATCCGGATTCCCGTACACCCCTACAGGAGATTTTCATGAGCCACATACTGCGCATTTTCTGTCTCTGTCTCTTCCTTTTCGCAACCACAGCCTGCGGCACCAGCGACCGGGACACCGCCGCCAATAAAAAAGACGCGTCCGCCAAGGATGCGACCATCAAGATCGGAGCGGTCCTGCGCCTCTCACGCGGTGCTTCTGACGGCCTTCCCGCCCGACACGGCATGGAGATCGCCGTGGATCAGATCAACTCAGCCGGCGGTATCGGCGGCAAAAAACTGGAAGTTATCTTCTACGACAGCAAGGATGATTCGACCACGGCCGTCAATGCCGTGCAGAAACTCATCTCCGTAGACAAGGTCCAGGCCATTGTCGGCCCCATGATGAGCGGCAACGTCCTGGCCTCGGCCCCCCTGTGCAACCGGGACAAGGTGGTCATGCTCACACCTTCGGGAACCTCACCCAAAATCTCCCAGGCAGGTCCCTATATTTTCCGTCTGTGCACACCCATCCATACCCAGGCCAAGGCCCTGGTGGACAAGGCCGTGGAACTCAGCGGCAAGGACAACCCCAGCGCGGCCATCGTGTACAGCAACGACCCCTACGGCAAGGGCTGCAAAAAATTGTTTGTCAAGTATCTCGAAGAACTGGCCATCACCCCGACAGCTGTTGAGGCCTTCCAGCGCGGGGACAAGGATTTTCAGGCCCAGCTGACCAACATCGCGGGCAAGAATCCCGATCTCCTCTTCTTCCCCGGCTATCTCCAGGAAACCGCCCCCCTTATGAGCCAGGCCAGACAGATGGGACTCACGGGCTTAAGCGTAGGCGTGTTCGGCGACATGGCCCCCCTGTATGTCAAACTTGCCGGCAAGGCTGCTGAAAACCATTTGAACGCCAGCGAGTACGACAAGGCCAATCCTTCGGAAAAGAACAAGAAATTCGTTGACGCATACAAAAAAATTCTGGCAGCGGACGTCCAGGCCTCAGACAATGTCATGTTCGCCTCCCTGACCTACGACGCGGTCCAGCTCCTGGCCGGGGCCTTTGCCCAGGGCGCGTTCACCGGTGAAGAGATCAGAAAATACCTCGAAAACGTGGACGCCTTCCCCGGCGTGACCGGGACCCTGTCCTTCGACGGCAACGGGGACGTCCAGAAGGGGGACGTGTATCTCTTCCAGGTCAAGGAAGGGAAATACAAAAGGATTTAAAGGGAAGGGAGACGGGAGAGAGGAGACAGGAGAAAGGAGACGGGAGACGGGAGAAGGGAGAAGGATCCATAATAGCGTACCCTCATCTCGGGGCCTTTGGGATGATGTTCGTGATCTCTGATCTCCGACCGCCGATCTCGGACCTCGTCTTTTCCTGTCTCCCGTCTCCTGTCTCCCTTTTTTCCTTTGCTTTTCTCCGCGTCTCTGCGCCTCTGCGCGAAAATCCTATATCCTATATCCTGTATCCTAAAAAAAACCATGCTCACCCAACAAATCATCAACGGTCTCGTCGCCGGTTCGGCCTACGCCCTGGTGGCCCTTGGTTACACCCTGATCTACGGGGTGCTCGGTCTGATCAACCTGGCCCAGGGGGAACTGTACATGGCCGGGGCCTTTGGGCTGTGGGCAGGCATGGCCTGGCTGGGCCTGCCCTTTCCCGTGGCCGTGCTTTTCGGACTGCTCATGGCCGGGATCGTCGGGGTGTCCATGGACCGACTCGTGTTCCGCCCACTGCGCAGCCGGCACCCGCTCATCCCCATGCTCGCGGCCATCGGGATCTCCATCATGCTCCAAGCGTTGACCCTGCTCTTTTTCGGTCCGGAAACCAAACCATTTGTCCTGGAACTGCCGCCCTCCCACTTGACCATCGGCAATGTCCGTATTTCTCTCATCCAGCTGATGCTCATGGGGGGGGCAGTGGTCGTCATGGCCGGATTGATCTGGTTCGTGCATTTTTCCAGGCACGGAAAGGCGTTACAGGCCGTCGCCCTGGACCCGGAAGCGGCCCGGGTCGTGGGGATCAAACCCGACGTGTCCATCGGTACGGCCTTCTTCGCCAGTGCGCTTATGAGCGGGGCAGCCGGCATGATGATGGCCGCCTACTATAATGCCATCTATCCCCATATGGGGGTCCTTCCAGGACTCAAGGGGTTTTGCGCGGCGGTTCTGGGCGGGGCAGGTTCCATCCCCGGAGCGATCCTCGGCGGACTGCTCCTCGGTCTGGCCGAAAATCTCGGGGCTGCATATATCTCTTCAGGATTCAAGGACGCCTTTGCCTTTGGCATCCTCATCCTCATTCTCCTTGTCCGGCCGGCCGGGATCATAGGCAAACGACGGACATGACCGCATTCTTGCATTTTAACCGGGAGATCCGTACGGGGGACGTTTCAGGATCGTTCTTGTACCGGCTCCGGACAAAGGAGTACAGCCGTGTCCACCAATGAATCCATGCGCCGCAGACGGCATACGACCCCGGTTGCCCGTGCCCTGCACCGTTTTTTCTCATCCAGGACCGGTGCGGACAATCTCAGCCTCGCCCGGCTCTGGGACCAATGGGATTCGTTGTTCGGAAAGGATATCACCGATATGATCAGCCCCTTGGGCCACTCCAAGGATACCCTGCTCCTCGGGGCAGAGGATGCCATCGTCATCCAGGAATTCAGCTATTTCTCGGACCAGATCCTGGAGAAGGTGAACGGCTTTTTAGGAGAACCTGTCTTTTCCCATATCCACATCGAGCTGCTCCGGGGGCGCACCCCCTTGGACCAAAGACTCCTGGGGACCATTGAGGCCGCGCCACCGCCGAGTAGCCCCGAAGACCTGGGTAAACCGGGCACCCTGCCGGACAACGGTTCACCCGTGGCCAGGGCCTACAAGGCCTATGTCGCCTACTTCAAGACAAAGACGGCCCATGGGACTACCGGCACGGATACCAAGGACAATCAAAACCAATAAATGATAAGGAGGACCGTTTCATGAGCGGCACATTCAATCCGGAAGAAGTATTGGCCGGGCTCAAGAAGCCTCTGGACAAGATGACCGTCAAGGAACTCAAGGACTTGGCAATGTCCAGCTTTCCCCAAATCGTTGGAGCATCCGGAATGCAGAAGGAAGACCTGCTCTCCGAGATCAAAGAGGCCCTCGGTTTTACCGAGGAAAAGGGCGGCGGCTCCCCCTATGGCCGGCAGGTCAGCAATCTAAAGGCCGTCATTGCCGATCTCAAGACCAAAAAGGGCCAAACCCCGAAAGGCCAGCGCTCGGAGCGGGCGAAGCTGCGCAAGCAAATCCACACTCTGAAGAAAAAAACCCGCCGTCTCGCAGCCGTATAAAGGCTACGTGCCCCTTGGGGCCGGGGTGGTGGTTCCGTACCATTCCGGATGTCGATTGCCGGAAACGCATTTGAGGAGCACCAAAAAATTTGCCTCTGGCAAAAAAAGTCGTTGACAATACAAGCCTGTTTCCCTAAACAGACTTCTCTCTTGCTGGGCGATCGTTCAACGGCAGGACAGCGGACTCTGACTCCGTCAATCAAGGTTCAAATCCTTGTCGCCCAGCCACCATCCGTCCCCATCGTCTAGCTAGGTCCAGGACACCAGATTTTCATTCTGGGTACAGGGGTTCAAATCCCCTTGGGGACGCCACGGATAAAAGCCCCGTTCATCACTATGATGAACGGGGCTTTTTTGTGTGCTCTACCGAGTAAAAACATATCCCCTCTCGCCCGAAAAGGCTTCGTTCCCCGTCCATCTTGCCCAGAAGACCTCCCCAAATGCAACGACCCTTCTGATCATGAAGTCTCGATCATGTCTCAGAAAAAACAATCCCATCACCGGGTATCTTGTTGAAAATGGTTTAAAAAGAAAAGATCGCCCACAAACTGTCATTTGTCACAAAAAATCTCCCCTCTTGTCACAAACCCGTAACATCTCGCCTCTAAACAGTACCCATCAACCATTTGGACATCTCTTCTAACTTTCTTTGGAGGTCATCATGCAATCAGGTTTCAAGGCGCTTGTTGCCGCTCTCTGTCTCTTCCTCGCCCTGCCCGCCTGGGCCGGCTCGATCCAGATCAAGGGTTCCACCACGGTTCTGCCCATTGCCCAGAAATGTGCCGAGGCGTTCATGAAAGCCAATCCGGACATCGCCATTTCCATCTCCGGCGGTGGTTCAGGTAACGGTATCAAGGCCCTCATCGACGGAACCACGGACATCGCCGATGCATCCCGCTTCATCAAGGGCAAGGAAGTCAAGCGTGCCGTTGAAAACGGTCGCTACCCCGTACCCTTCTCCGTTGCCTACGACTGCATCGTACCCATCGTCCACCCCTCCAACAACGTTGCCAACCTGACCCTGGACCAGCTCAAGGGGATCTACAAGGGCGACATCACCAACTGGAAGGAAGTCGGCGGTCCTGACCAGAACATCGTTGTCATCTCCCGTGACACCTCTTCCGGCACCTATGAAGTCTGGGAAAAGAAGGTCATGAGCAAGGAAAGAGTGTACAACCGCGCTCAGCTCCAGGCCTCCAACGGCGCTGTTGCCCAGACCGTTGCCAAGAACAAGCGGGCCATCGGCTACGTCGGTTTCGGCTACCTGAACAAGGAAATCAAGGGGCTGACCGTCAACGGCATCGAAGGCAACCCTTCCACCACACTAAGCGGCGCCTTCCCCATCTCCCGCGCCCTGTTCATGTTCACCCAGGGCTGGCCCAAGGGTGACACCGCCAAATTCATCAACTTCGTGCTGAACCCCAAGACCGGTCAGCCCCTGGTTGAAGCCGCCGGTTTCGTACCCCTGTATTAATCGAGTACTGCCACGCAGGGAAAAGCCGGGCAGGCGATACAGACTGCCCGGCTTTTGAGCCAAAGAATGTAACATTTTTAAATTTTGGAAATTTTAGGAATTAACGATTTGAAATCCTGAATTTTTTTAAATTCCTGGATTGTTACGTTCGGATGCAAAAAATGTATGCCCCTGATCGTGACCCGGTAGGGGCGGATTCCATATCCGCCCTTGCGGATTCCATATCCGCCC
>NZ_JBUDSQ010000030.1:0-33391 GCF_054921335.1 Desulfoplanes sp.
CACCTTCGTCGGAGATCGGCTATCTTTTCAGACGAGAACACGGCCTTGTCGCCACAAGCCAGCTTGAACCGCTCCCGCAGTGAGGCTGTGTCCCCATGGTCCACAGGAAACATACGCACCAGAAGGTGGAAGTGGTTGTCCATGAGGCAGAAGCCAAGAATTTCGGTGAAATAAATCCGGGAAAAATGAAGAATCAGGGACTGCAGCTTGTTCTTGTCGGATGCGTCAAAGGGGAGCCCGGCCAGAGCCGTACGGGAGATGACATGATAGACGGTCGGGGTTTCAGACACGAGAAGGCGGGGAATACGGGGCATGGCGACCTCCGGATCTCAGGGAATAGGTAGATGGCCTCCCGTAGCACAGCTGGAGAAAGAACGCCAGCATAGTTTGCCTGTCCCGGATGTTGCCGGATGTTGATGTTTAGTTTGACTATTGCCTCTTCTGTCCGAAAATCTCCTCGTATTTTGTCTCGATCACTTTCGTTTCAACTTCTGTCAGTTTTTCAAATTCGTTTTTTCTTGCTCGCTTTGAAAGTTTTCCATTGTTCTGGTTGAGAAAGCGAATGAGCAAATCAACAAGCTTGTCGGGCATTTCAACGTAGTTTTTTAAAAATTCGTCAAGCCTGTCGTATTTTTCAAGATGGTCCACTTCTTCGGGAAGGGTTTTGTTGACTGTTTCTTCAACACATTCCAGGAAAAACTCAGCTTGTTGTGTTGCATCAAAATAGCGATAGAGATTGATGGTCTGGTTCAACACCTCAATATTGTTTTTTTCCGTTGGCCGCCAATCGATACAATCGAGTCGCGGTTTTGAAAAATGCTCCAGAACCTTTCTATATGCCTCTATCCGATTCAAAATCACAGCCGATACCGGAAATATCAATCCTGTGGGGACAAAACCTCTTTCAGACAGGACGTGGTGAAACAAATAGCGATGAATTCTGCCGTTTCCGTCTTCAAACGGATGGATGAAAACAAAACCAAAGGCAATGATGGCCGCCGATAAAACAGGATCGAAATCATCCTTCCCGAGAAGCTCATACATAGCAATAAGACCCGACAACAGGGGTTTCAGATCATCTGCACGGGCGGAGATATGACTGGGCATGGGCATACCCGAGATGCGATCGTGTTCGCCGACAAATCCGCCTTCCTTTCGTAACCCCGGTGTTACAAAACGGCTATCCCGAATAACAATCTGCTGTAAGTATTCCAGCTCTGCAATGCTGAGCTTTCTTTTTCCTGCATCGCCTATGGCGCGCCCCCATCGCTCTATCCGGTTGTGTGGAGGGGATTCGCCCTCGATAGTGTATGATGCCTTTGAATCCTTCAACAAAAGAAAAGCGGCAGCCCGGCTTATGAAATCCGGATGCGTCTGCCCGATCCTTTGTAGGGCTGTTTCAGCGAACTGCTTCCCAATATACGTCTTAATCTTGTCTGTTTTTCGGATCAACGGACAAAAATTGCGTGTCCCCGGCAGGTTGTTACGAACCCTGTGGCGTTTGGATGGATACGGTTTCCCGCCATATTGCAAGGTATCATCTATGACAGGGACAAAGTTGCCTGTTGTCGCATCTTCAATATCGAGCACCTCATTACGCAACCATTCCCATAAAAACCACAATCTTCGGCTATAGCTGCCAGTAGGCTCCGCCCGAACGATCTCCTGAATTGTTGCGGCCCCTATTTTGTGGAACAAGGCGCTCAGAACGGCAAGGTCAACACCCTCGTATTTAAGGGCAAAAATCAAATGACCGTACATGGTCTCCCTCGGCGCATGGCGAGGTGTAAAAACATGCCAGCGGCCAAGGTCATATCTTCTATGCTTTGTTCCGATAGCACAGAGATAATCCGGCAAGGGAACCCTCAGATCATGAGCCTGGATCAAGGCGGCATATCCGGCCAGACGGCCCCCTTCCTCCAAAGCTGGAAAACCGTGAAAAACAGTGGGGAGATATGAAATGTGATTATATTGTATCATTTTTCATGAATTCTGGTTTGAATAATGAACCTTCAATGGCGTGAAAAATGATTATTGTCCATGAAAAATGATTACATAAAAATGTTTTCATGAAAAATGTTTTTTAGTGGGGACTGATGAGTATCCATGGAGGGGCGGAACCCGGCAGGATCTGATCGGGTTCTCTCTGCTGATCACCATAAACGAAATTTCGTAACTATTCAGCACCATAACTCGGCATGAGGCAGTGGCTTTTCCTGGGAACGCCGAGCGTCTGCTCGGCCTTTCGGACACTGCCTAGTGGTATATCGTCATCGTTGATCCGACGGTACCATTCTCCCTGTTTTCTGCCGGTTTGTACACGCATTGCCGAGCAGACGCTCGGCGTTCCCGGAAGGGACAAAACAGGATCGGGCTATTGGTGGCTGAATAGTTACGAAAATTCTTTACAGGGTGAAATCTTCGAGGGTCTCGAGAAAATCATCCAGCGTCTTCGCCCGGAAAGCCTTTTTCATGAGCACCTTCAGGTTGTCATTTACAGGGAATATCATCCTCGCCAGCCACAGCCAGGGATCCAACGTGCTGCAAATGGTCCTTCTGGACAACCCGAACCTCCTCGACAAGGACAAGCTGGTGGCCGCTTACATGCCGGGATGGACCCTTACGGACGCGACGCTTGCGCAATTAGCCCTCCCCTTAGGCACATCTCCCACTCAGACAGGATGTGTGCTGGTCTGGAACACGGTGGGGCCAGGCGGGACGTCTCCCACCATGGGCAAGGGAGCCCGGTGCGTGAACCCTCTTTCCTGGACCACGGACACCACAACCTATCCGGCATCCATGAACAAGGGCGCCCGCATCGCTCTGGAAAACGGCGACAGCCTGAACATCGACCACTTCACATCGGCCCATGTAAACAGCATAGGCGGCCTTGAAATCCCCACACCGGCTCCTGAGATTGCACAACGATTGGACATGTCCATGGGCAAGGAGTGCTACCATCGCTATGACTATGATTTCTTCTTCTACAATATAAAAGACAACGTCGGGTCGCGATGCAAGGCCTATCTCGAGCGACAGTAACAAGAGTGTCCGTGGGTTGCAGTAGAACCGCGTCTATTTCCTTGTACACGTCTCCTACCATCATCTCGTCAGACCCTGCAGGCCTGCTGCTTTTCCTGGCCTCTTCCTTGTAAATGCCATAGGACACGAGCTGCACGGTCGGATCATTGTGCACTGTCTTGGAGGCACACCCCATAACGAGACCCATGGCCACGGTAAGGCAAACAAAAAGTTTTTTCATACCGGCATCTCCTTGCTCGCAGACTATTTGTTGTGAGGTATATATTGCGTAGGTTGTTTATTCCGAAATTCAAACCGGTTCTTCACATTTCTTCAATCGATTGAACCCTCTCACCTTCTCCCTGAATCTCTCCACATCCCCCTCGTATCCGTCCCCGCCCGGCCGGTACCGCAACGAGACGTACAGATCACGGATTGCTTCTATCTCTTCCGCCCTGTCAGGCATCTTCTTCATCAGATCACTCAGGTACGACACCGGAGGAAGTCCCTCTTCATTGGGCCACGCTGCCGTCTTTTTCAAAAATCGTTCATAAATGACAGCAACCTTGTCCCTGGGCATCCGCACAGGCCTTCCCAGATAAAGGAGCAGTCCCGCACCGAAACCGAGCACGGCCATCAGGCTCAGGATGATACCCGTGGAGATCCCCTTCCAGGTCCGGGCGAGGCCCAGAAATTCCAAAAGTCGCTTCTGCCGTTTGGCGCTGTAATCGAGAACCCACTGGTTCCAGACATTGTTCAGGGCGTCCCAGTTGAGGCGCAGGTGATTCCAGGCCCAGCGCAGGGCTCCCATGGCCGGGGCCTCCAGAATCGTCCCCACTTCTTCGGCAACAACGGCCTCGGCTCCCTGTTCGATGCGCAGCGGGGAGACGGCCGCCGTGGGATCGGTGCGGATCCATCCCGTATCATCCAGCCAGACCTCGGACCAGGCATGGGCGTCGGACTGGCGCACGATCATGTACTCACCCACCGGGTTCATCTCCCCGCCCTGGTAGCCCACCACCACCCGGGCCGGGATACCTGCGGCGCGCATCAGAAAGGTGAAGGCCGAGGCATAGTGCTCGCAATACCCCTTGCGCACATTGAACAGAAAATCGTCCACGGGATCGTCCATGGCGAGGAGGGGCGGATTCAGGGTGTAGAAGAACGCATTGGTTCTGAAATGGGCAAGGGCCAAGTCCACGACCTGCCTGTCGGAAAGAGCTGATTTGCGCCACGACAGGGCCAGTTCCCGCGCCTGTTCTCCCCCATAAAGAGGAAGAGCAAGCATGGCGTCCAGGTCCCCGGCCACCATGTTCGGGCAGTCGATACACGAGACCAGGGGATACCGGACCCGCTTTGCTATCTTTGCCGGGGCCTTCAGGGTGAGATCCCGTGACTGGACCACGGCCGGAGGAGCTCCCACGGGAAAATCCAGGGCAAACATCCAGGTCTGATCCGATGGCTCGGCCGTGACCGTATAGCGCACCGGGTCGGTAACATCCGGCTTCCAGCCTTCCATAGTCGAAAGTTCCGTCTGCGACCATTCCCGACCGTCAAACCGGGAGAGCACGAGGGTTCGCCAGTACAATGATTCCCGGCCAGGAATGCGATCCCCCTCGAAGCTGACCCGGAAGGCAATGGCCCGAGAAAACGCCAGAGCACTGATCCGCCCCGGAGACATGGCATCCGAAAGCCCGGTCACCCCGGCTGTCCGCGAGTCCTGGAAACCCCACAAACTCCCTGAAAAACGGGGAAAGAGTACAAAAAGAACCAGAGCCAGGGGCACTGCCTGCCCAAGAAGAAGAAAAATTTTTCTGAACTGCTCACCGGTCCGTCCGTGGACATCGTTGATCCGGATTTGCACCATACCCGCCAGGACCACACACACGATCATATACCCGGCCATAACCAGGGATTGGGAATAGAGAACATTGGTCAGGGTCAGAAAATAGGCCAGAAAAACCGTGACCATGCGGTCCCGATCGCTTCGTGTCTCCAAAGGCTTCAGGGCGAGCATGAGAGAAAGAAGTCCTACCCCGGCCTCACGCCCCAGGGAACCGGCAAAGCTCAGGGCCGCGCCTGCCGTACACGCCAGGGCCAGAGCGATGATCACCACACGGGGAAGAGGCCTCATCTGCCTGCGACGCATGAAAAACGCCGCGCCCCAGGACAAACCGCAGAACACGCTGATCCACACGGGTACCCGGACCACATGGGGGGCAAAGACAACGGCCAGGAGAACCAGGATCAGGTCGTCGACCTGAAAATGCTTGTTCATGCCTCGCCCTCTGTGCCTGCTCCCGTCCCATAGGCGGCAAGACGCATCAGGCAGCGATGCCTATGCTCCACGCCCCGGGCCACGTCCGAAACATGACCGGGCAGTTCCAGCCAATAGGGAGCGCCCCTTTTTTCGGCTGCCAGAATCATGGCGCAGAGCTGCGAGAGACGCTCTTCATCCGACCCTTGCACATCATCCCAGCGAATGCCCACATGGCGTCTGGTTCCGGTGACAAACTCCTTGGTCAAAAGTCCGGTCCCTTTGGACGAGGACTTCCAGGCAACGCGCTGCATGGGATCACCGGGCACGTACTCCCGGAGTCCTCCGAAATCATCGCTCCCGGGCCGCCTTCCCGATCCGTCATCCCGGCTCGAATCACCGGGAATATCCCGAGACACCAGGGAGACGGCTTCGGAAGGATGGGGAAAGACAGCGAATGTGCCGGCCACGGATACATTGGACCAGGCCCGAAAGAGTCCCAGAGGATAGGTCGTATGGATAACGATCCCGGGCAGGGGCCGGACGCCTCGCTGTGTTTTTTTGCCGGATGCACGGACGGACCTGCCGGTGCCCGGTTCGAGATTCACTCCGGAAGCGGCGGGAGTTGCTCCGGCCAGGGAGATCCGAATGTCCCGAAACGGCCGGGAGGTGGTCCGGCAATGCACGTTCACAAGACAGCGATCACCCGCAAAGGTCTCCCCGGTCTCGATGCGCGAAACCTCAAGCCCGCGAAGGTTCACATAGGTGTGAAAAATGGACACGAATCCCGTACTTGCCAGAAGAAAGGTCAGAAAAAAGCCGAGATTGTTGGTGTAGTTGATGGACCCGATGAGCAGGGCGAGAAGCAGGAGGGCGAACAACAACCCGAATTTGGTGGGAAGAATGAAGATGCGTTTGCGATCCAGGACAACGGGCAGCTCTGCCCGTGCCCGCTTGGCAAAGAATCGTCGCACCGGGCGAGGAGATTTCATACGGGAACCGGAACGGTGTTGAGGAGTTCGGTCACGTCTTCGGTCCGGACGATGGTCTGGCCCGCTGCCGGGGCCAGCCTGTGGGTGACCACATAGGGAAAAACCTCCTGGATATCCTCAGGCATGACATAGTCCCTGCCCCCACCAAAGGCCCAGGACTTGGCCCCACGGAGCAGGGCCAGGCCGGCACGGGGAGAGAGACCGGCCAGAAAACGGTCGCTCGTCCTGGTGACCGCCATAATGGTCTGGATGTATTCGAGAAGGATATCCGAAACATGGACCGAACCGACACGGTGCTGGAGATCCACAAGGGAATGTGCGTCCATGACCGGCTCGAGATCTCCGGGACCTATGCCGGAGGCATCATTGCGGAGCATGGCCCGTTCCGCCTCTGGATCGGGATAGCCCATGGTCAGCCGGAAGAGGAACCGGTCCTTCTGGGATTCGGGCAGGGCAAAGGTGCCTGCCTGCTCCAGGGGATTTTGGGTGGCGATAACGAAAAAGGGTTCCTCCAGGGGACGGGTGGTCCCTTCCACGGTTATCTGCCGCTCCTCCATGGCCTCGAGAAGGGCGGACTGGGTCTTGGGCGTGGCCCGGTTGATCTCGTCGGCCAGGAGCACCTGGGTGAACACGGGCCCGGGATGAAAGGTGAAGATGCCGGCATGCTGCTCGTACACGGACACCCCGAGAAGATCCCCGGGGAGCAGGTCGGAGGTGAACTGGACCCGGGAAAAATCGAGTCCCAGCACCCGGGCCAGACAATGGGCCAGGGTGGTCTTGCCGATACCGGGCAGGTCCTCGATGAGCAGATGCCCCCGGGCCAAGAAACAGGCCAGAGCCAAACGGATCTGCACCCGCTTGCCCAGAACCACCCTGCTGATTTCATCCACGGCCGAAACCAGGGCTCGATGCATAGCTCCCTTTTTCCTTGACGCCCCCGGAGCTCATGTCCGGGGGCGTCATTGACTACATCTTCTTGACTTCCTTGTACCAGCCACTGGACTGTTCCATGAGCTCGTTGATCCGACTGACCATCTTGTGGGGATCGGAGAGATACCCCTCCAGCAGGAGCGAGGACTCATAGAGCTGCTCGATGCACGACCCAAGATAAGGGTCGTTCTCGTCGGTATTGAAAATGGCGATCATATTCCTGACCAGGGGATGGTCTCCATTGATCTCCATGGCCTTGCTGGGGATGGAATCTTCCTTGTCCCCGCCGCCCACGAGCCGCATGATCTTCTGCATGTGCGAGCTCATGGTCCCGTCGGGGCTGACCAGACACGCCGGGCTTGAGGTCAGGCGGCCGGACAGACGGACCTCGGTGATCTTCTCACCCAGGGTGTCCTTGATCTTCGCAAGGAGCTTGTCCAGAGATTTGGAATCATCCTTGGACAATTCCTCGACCGGCTTTTCCTCATCCTTGGACATGTCCGCGAAATCATCCAGATTCTTGAGGTCCGCTGTCTCAGCGGCCTTGAGCTTGAATTCTTCAAACTCACCCACGGCCTCCAGGGCAAATTCGTCGATGGGCTCGTAAAGATAGAGCACCTCGAGCCCCTTCTTCCTGAAGATCTCGAAATGGGGGTTCAGCTCCACGGCCTCCCTGCTCTGGCCGGAGATGTAATAGATCTCCTTTTGTCCGTCCTTGGCCCGGGCAATGTAGTCGGCCAGGGAGGTCAAGCCGTCCTTGTCCTCGTGGATGGACGAGTTGAACCGGAGCAGTCCGGCGAACCGGTCCTTGTGGGCAAAATCCATGTACCCCATCTTAAAGATCTTGGAATGTTCCTTCCAAAACGTGGCGTACTTGTCCGCATCGCTCTTGGCCATCTTTTCCAGGGTGGACAGGATCTGCTTGGTGATGGTCGACTTGATCTTGGCGACGACCCTGTTTTCCTGCAGGGTTTCACGGGAAATGTTCAGGGGCAGGTCTTCGGTGTCCACGACCCCCTTCATGAATCCGAGATACTGGGGAAGGAGGTCCTTGTTCTCCTTCTGGATGAGGACCCTGCGCACATAGAGATCGAGCCCGTACTTGTCCCGTTCTTGGTTGAAGACGTCGTGGTCCTTGGTCGGCACGAACATAAGGGCCTTGAACTGGACCGGGGCGTCCACGGAGATATGCAGAGTGTCCAGGGGGGGCTCACTGTCATAGGTCAGGAACTTGTAGAACTCGTCATACTGCTCCTGCTTGACCGAAAACTTGGGTTCCCGCCAGAGGGCCGTGACCTGGTTCACGGTCTCCTCGCCCAGCTTGATGGGAAAGGAGATGAAATTGGAGTGGGTCTTGATGATATGCTTGATCCGGTCTTCGGTGGCGTATTCCTTGTATTCTTCCTTCAGATGGATCTCGATGGTCGTGCCCCTGGAAACGGTCTCGTCCAGGGTCTCCACACCATAGGAGCCCAGGCCGTCCGAGGTCCAGCGGACCGATTTTTCGTCATCCTTGTAGGACTGGGAGGTGACCACGACCTTGTCCGCAACCATGAACACGGAATAGAATCCCACACCGAACCGGCCGATAATGTCGCCGGCGTCCTTGTTCTCTTCGCTCTCCCTGGCCATGTTCTCCAGAAACTGCTCGGAACCGGAGTGGGCGATGGTCCCTAGGTATTGAACGATCTCGTCCCGGCTCATACCGACACCCGTGTCCTTGATGGTCAGGACGTGTTCCTTGTCATCGGCCGTGAGGGTGATCTCCAAAGGAAGCTCCGTATCCCTGACCCCGGTGCCCCTGCTCGTCTCGAAACGGAGTTTGTCCAGGGCGTCGGAAGCGTTCGACACCAGTTCACGCAAAAAAATCTCCCGGTTGGTGTACAGGGAGTTGGTGATGATATCCAAGAGCTTCTTGATCTCGGTTTTGAATTCGCAATGTTCCTGTGCAGCAGCCATAGTTTCTCCTTGTGTTACTGACTGTAGACATAAAAAAGACGGTCGCTCACAACATAGGGGGGATCGTGTCCGTGACCGACCACCCCGTTCGGGCTGACCGCCTCTCCGTATTACCCAAACCGTCCCGTGTGGAACGGAAGCGAGCATTTTGATAAAACCGATCCACAGGAAGTCAATATTTACGAGCGGTCATTCTTTGTATAATGACACGTTTTTTGCCCGGACCCCAACACACAACCCCTCCATCTCCCCATGGCTTTTCTTACCGATTATTTCGCCCCCCTTCTGGAAAAATACCGCAATCTGGTCCGCTACGCCGAAACCAGGGCCAAATACCAGGCCTCGGTCGTATGCAGGATCCACGAAACCCTTGTCTCGGATAATCTTTTCGAAAAAGGGATCGGCTATGCCGTCGTCAGCAGAAAGCTGGTCAGCGGAGAGATCGCAGCCGGGGTGTTCAGGCTGGATGTTTTTTGTCTCGGGGTGCGGAGGGCATATGCCAACGTCATGGATGAAAACACATACCAAGAACGTATCCGCAGGACCGACCGGGAAGCGGGGCTCGTGTCCATCCATCCTGCCTGCTGCTGCAAGCTGGTGGGACAATGCGTGGATTTCGCCCTGGACCTCGGCTTTGCCCCACACAAGGAGTACGATCTGGCCCGGGCCATTTTTGGGGAGGTGGACCCGGCCGTCTGCCCCAAACGGTTCACCTTCGGCCGGAACGGCCGCCCCGCCTTCATCCCCCAGGCCGAGGACGATCCCGCCAGATGCCGGAAGATTCTTGATCTTCTCAAGAATGTGTGCGGGGTGGATGGGTTTGATTACAGCAGGGATTGATCAATGGGTTATTGTGGCGATTGTCTGCCCTTTTGGGTGACCCACGGTCTGTTGCAGGCACAAAGTGTTGACGCGCCGTGGACGGACAATTTTTCCTGTCTCCCGTCTCCCGTCTCCCGCGCCCCGCTGTCTCCCGCGCCCCGCTGTCTCCCGCGCCCGGTCATCCTATCGCACTGAAGGGCAGATATGGAATCTGCCCCTACGGGGTCATCATTTATCCTGCCTGTACACCCTCGCCCCTTCCTTCGCGTCTACGATGCGGTATCCGGCCTCCGCAATCTGGTCGCGGAGGGCGTCCGCTGCCTTGAAATCCTTCTTTTCCCTGGCCCGACCACGTTCCTCGAGCAATTCCTTGATTGCAGCACCATACGTGTCCTCTCCCAGCGGGATCATAGACCGGTCCACGATCCGCAGCACCTTGTCCATGGATTCCAACTGGTCCTTACAGGCCATGGCCCCGGCTCGGTTCAGCCCGCCCGCGGCATACAGATGATTGATGGTCTTGCAGAACCGGAGCAATTGCGGCCAGAAATGGTGGAGACCCAGATCCGCGTCAAAGGCATCCCCGAATCCCTGTTTGAGATCAAAGAGCCCCTGCTCGACCTTCTGTCCGACCCCTCCCTTGTCCGCAAAGCACCCCGAAGAGAGGGTGACCATCAGATCCTGAACATGGCTCCAATTGCGCTGCCACATGACCAGGTTGTCCCGGGATGCCGTCAGGGGTTTGTGGTACGAAGCCGAAAGCAGCCACATTCTGACGGCCCGGGGGGAAATGCCCAAGGCGAGGCATTCCTCGATATCGCACAATGAAAACTCTTCTGATTTACGGTCAACGGAATGGGAGACCATCCATGCATCGACCCCGGCCTTACGCTCCACCGCCCAGATGGACCGCAGGTTCTCCAGATGGGGAAAGACCTGGTTGGTCCCGGCCAGGCAGATCCCGATTTCCTCGAGAAGGTCCGCCCCGATGCCGGCCATCTGCAGATACCACGACGGCCTGACATTCCCCCACCGGGTTTTGAGACAGGTCCCTTCCTTGAGATCCTGCAGGGTGGCCCGTTTGAGCAGGGTAAAATCCCTCGGGTTCTCCTTGACGTAGTCCGTGAGATCCACGGTCTTGCCGAGACTCAGCTTGTTCAGATCGATGCAGCTCAGATCCCCATAGTCCTTGTCGCGCATGATATCGAAATACACGGACCTGAGCTTTTCGTAGGCCAGTCCCTTTTCCAGGAGTTTTTCACACAAACCGACCATGGTTCCCACATGGTTGCCCGCGGCCTCGAACACGGTCTCTTCCCCGACCCCGAGCAACCGGGCCCGGCTACGGACCGCCTCCATACGCGATCGGCTGAACGCTTCACGGGGCACACGCGATTCCCTGGCACCGAGAACGGTCCGGTCATCGTAATCGGCAATCCCGACCACGGTCCTGGCACTCCCCCCCCTGGAAACCATGTACCTGCGCACGATATCCAGAAGAACCACCCGTCTCCATGGCTCGAGTTCGCTGATCCGTTCCAGGCTCGGGCCAAAGGTGAACAGCCCAACGGTCTTGTTCGAGGCTGTGGGATAGACCAATGTTTGGGTCCTGGTATCAAGCAGCCCGATCCCCTTCTTGGCCGGCGGGGTGAACAGCGAAGTGGACAGGTATCTATCCCCACCGTCAGGCAAAATGCACACTATCAGCCCGGATTCAAGTTCCCGGGCTACCTGCGCCGCCCCGGCCATGGCCGCACCACTGCTCATGCCGGCAAAGATCCCTTCCTTGCGGGCCAGATCCCGGCACATGGCAAAGGCGTCCTCGTCGTCCACATGGATGATCCGGTCCGGGACATGCTTGTCATAGATACCCGGGGGATAGGATTCCTGCATGTTCTTGAGCCCCTGGATGCGGTGCCCGGCGTAGGGTTCCACTGCAACGACATCGATGGCCGGGGCGAGCTCCTTGAGCCGTTTGCAGATACCCATGGCCGTGCCCGAGGTCCCCAGACACACGACCACATGGGTGACCTTTCCCGCTGTCTGGTCCCAGATTTCCTGACCGGTTCCCCGGTAATGGGCCCCGATGCATGCGGGATTGTTGTACTGGTCCATGAGCACATAGGTGTCCGGCTCCTCACGCGCCAACCGGTAGGCCTCCTCGATGGCCCCGTCCGTTGCCAGGTGGCCGGGTGTCAGGTGGATATCCGCGCCATAGGCCCGTAAAATTTTTTTGCGCTCTTCGGACGCCGATTCCGGCATGAGCAGCATGAGCCGGTATCCCTTGACCGCGCAGACCATGGCCAGCCCGATACCGGTATTTCCCGAAGTCGGCTCGATGATGATCTTGTCCGTGGTCAGAATGCCCTGCTTTTCCGCATCCTCGATCATGGCCAGGGCCACCCGGTCCTTGATGGAGCCACCAGGATTGGTGACCTCCATCTTCCCGGCAATGGTCACCAAGGGATTGGGATTGAGGCGATTGATACGGATGAGCGGGGTCTGGCCAAGGGTCTGGAGTACGTTATCGTGGATCATGGTCCGTTCCCGGTGTTATGAAAATTCGAAAAATTGCAGGAGGGCAGAGATCCAGAAAATGCCAAACCGACATCCTTTCCGCCCGTACTCTCCAAAACCTCTTAACTCTCTTAACTTACTTAAATTACTAATATTTCGACACATTTCGGTAAATTCCTACAATCCCCAACGCTGATTCTTGCAAAATGCACCTGAATAGTTACGCCTCCAACAAGGTAAGCAAAAGACAAAGCACACCTTCTATCCCCAAACGCACCGACACGCAAACAACCACCCCCATAGGTTCTTGACAGATGCCTGGATCTGGGACAATTAGCTTCCAATGAACACGACAACTACCCATACTTCCATGACCAATTCTTGGTGGTGGCTCTGGAAGACAGAGCCGCGGCAATTTGGTATGGTGTAGATCAAGACAGGGGATCTCTGGAACAATACCGCGGCAGTGTAGACTGACCGCGGTTTTTTTATGCCCGGTCCGCACGGCCCAGATCAAGGAGGCAAACATGCAATCCACACCCAAGGCGGATGGTTTTTTCGGTGAGTACGGCGGACAATTTCTTCCCGATTCCATCAAGGACATCCTGGACCAACTGGCAGCGACCTTTGTGTCCTGCAAGGACGATCCGGGATTCATCCAGGAATTCGAATCCTATCTCAAGGACTACTCCGGTCGCCCCACCCCACTCTACCTTTGTGAAAACCTGACCAGAGAACTGGGCGGGGCAAAGCTCTATCTCAAACGCGAGGATCTCAACCACCTGGGCGCCCACAAGATCAACAACACCATCGGCCAGATCCTCCTGGCCAAACGGATGGGCAAAAAAAAGATCATCGCCGAGACCGGGGCGGGACAACACGGGGTGGCCACCTCGGCCACGGCCGCCCTCATGGGCATGGAATGTACCATCTACATGGGTGCCGAGGACATCAAAAGGCAACGGCTGAACGTCTTCCGTATGGAGATGCTCGGGGCCAGGGTGGTCCCGGCAAAGAGCGGTCAGCAGACCTTGAAGGAGGCCGTGGACGAGGCCATTGGTGCATGGGTCGAGGATATCGACAACAGCTTCTACCTCCTGGGCTCGGCAGTGGGTCCGCATCCCTACCCGACCATGGTCAAGTATTTCCAGTCGGTGATCAGCAAGGAGACCCGGGAACAGATCCAAGAAAAGGAAGGACGACTGCCCGATTATCTGGTGGCATGCGTGGGCGGGGGGTCCAATGCCATCGGCATGTTCGCCGAATTCATAGGGGATGAGAACGTCAAACTCCACGGGGTGGAACCGGCGGGCAAATCCATGAACCTGGGCGACCATGCGGCCAGCCTGACCACAGGAACCCCCGGCGTACTCCACGGATTCAACTCGTACATGATCAAGGACGCGGAAGGCGATGCCGGACCGGTCTATTCCATTGCCGCCGGACTGGACTACCCAAGTGTCGGTCCTGAACACAGTTTTCTCAAGGATCTCGGCCGGGCCGAATATTTCACCGCAAGCGATCAGGACGCGGTGAACGCCTTTTTCACCCTGTCCAGGAGCGAAGGGATTGTTCCGGCCCTGGAGTCTTCACACGCCCTGGCCCATGCCGTCCGCCTCGTCCCAACACTGGGCAAAGACCGGATCGTCGTGGTCAACCTTTCAGGCCGCGGGGACAAGGATGTGGCCCAGATCGAGGAGATGATCACCGCCGGAACGATCGCAAAACCTGAATAATGGACAGCCTTCTGGACAAAAAAGGGGCGCTCCGATCGTTCGGAACGCCCCTTTTTTATTGCTCTTCCCGGAAGGTGGTGGGTTGCAGAACAAATCTTACCGGACAACCAACCATGTTTGTAATTATTCAGACCAAAATTCTACTATTACAGCAGGGAAAAATTTACCGTCAAATCTAAATGCTGATCAAAAAAATCCGGTACCTATTTAAGATACCGGATTGAAGCGTCATCTTGGTGCCCCCGCCAGGACTCGAACCTGGGCTAACCGGGATTAGGAATCCCGTGCTCTATCCGCCTGAGCTACGGGGGCAACATCTCGAAAAACGAGGAAGTTGACTATACGGATCCCCCCCTACTGTCAAGAACATTAGGGCCGATTTCCCAGCAAGACGAGGTGTTCTTCTCATCCGTCAACAATCTGGGTACCGATGCCGCCCTTGGTGAACATTTCCAGAATGATGCAATTTTCCTGGCGGCCGTCCAGGATATGGGCCTTTTCAACTCCCGATTCCACGGCCTCCATGCAGCATTTGACCTTGGGGATCATACCGCCGGTGAGCAGTCCTGAATCAAGGGCCGTGGCCGACTCCCTGCGGTCCAGGGTGGAAATACGCTCCTTCTTGCCGTCCAGGATCCCGGGGACATCGGTGAGCAGCACCAGTTTCTTGGCCTGCAGGGCCGCGGCCACACCGGCGGCCACGGAATCGGCGTTGATATTGTAGGTCTCCCCCTCTTCGTCCACGCCCACCGGGGCGATAATGGGGATGAATCCTTCGCGCTCCAGGGAACGGATGAGCGAGGTTCTGATCTCGACGACCTCCCCGACCTTGCCCAGATCGATGATCTCGGGCGGAGCGTCATCACGCTGCACGGCCATTTCCAGCTTTCTGGCCCGGATGGTCTCCCCGTCCTTGCCGGAGAGGCCGACGGCCCTGCCCCCGTTCAGATTGACCAGGTTGACGATCTCCTTGTTCACCTTGCCCACAAGGACCATTTCGACCACATCCATTGTCGCCTGGTCAGTCACCCGGAGCCCCTCCTTGAACTGGCAGGCTATGCCCAGTTGGTCGAGCATGTTCCCAATCTGGGGACCGCCCCCATGGACAATGACCGGATTGATCCCAATATACTTGAGCAAAATGACGTTCAGGGCAAAACTCTTCTTGAGCTGCTCGTCCTTCATGGCATGACCGCCGTACTTGATGACAACGGTCTGCCCGCAAAACTCCCGAATATATGGAAGGGCCTCCAACAAGACCCTGGCCTTGGAAATATCCTGCTCCATCCTCACACTCCTTGTTGCAGTTCCGATCAAAACACAGCTGGTGCAATAGTCTGGAATAAAGGACCGGAACCTTGAGTACCGAACAACACATTTAAGAAATTGGAGGCTTTAAGAAATTCAAGAGATTGGAAAAACAGACAGCAATGTTTTTACTCTCTAAAATTTCGAAAATTTACAAAATATGTAATTCCATATTTCGGAACGACATTCTCCATAGGACTGTATTGAAAACATTAGAGAATATATCTTGATAAATCCCTGTCTTCCTTCACGTCCTTGAGCTGTTCACGCACGAATTCCGGATCGATGACCACCTTCTCCCCGGTCCGGTCCGGAGCATCAAAGGACAGATCCGAAAGGATCTTTTCCATGATCGTGTACAGCCTTCTTGCTCCGATATTCTCGGTCTCTTCATTGATCTCCTGGGCGAACCCGGCCAGTTCGAGCAGTGCCTCGTCCGTGAATTCGATCTGCACCCGTTCCGTGGCCAGAAGACCGATGTACTGGGTGGTGAGGGCATTCTGGGGCTCGGTCAGGATGCGGTAAAAATCTTCTTTGGTCAGGGCTCTGAGTTCCACCCGCAGGGGGAAGCGTCCCTGGAGTTCGGGGACGAGATCAGAGGGTTTGGACATATGGAAGGCCCCGGCACCGATGAACAAAATATGGTCCGTGCGGATCATTCCATACTTGGTGTTGACCACGCATCCCTCGACAATGGGCAACAAATCCCTCTGGACCCCTTCGCGGGACACGTCCGCCTTGGATGTCGCCTGGCTTCCCGAACAGATCTTGTCGATTTCGTCAACGAACACGATGCCGGACTCTTCAACCCGCTCCTTGGCAATTTCCGTGACCTTGTCCATGTCAACAAGTTTTTCGCTCTCCTCCTGGATCAGGATGTCGTAGGCATCTTTGACACGGACCTTCTTGGACTTACGCTTCTTGGGAAAAACACGGCTGAGCATATCCTGCATCTGCATTTCCATGCCTTCCATCCCGGGGATGGCCATGACCTCGACATTCCCGCCGGAAGTGGTCACGTCGATCTCGACCATACGATCGTCGAGTTTACCGTCGCGCCAGAGTTTGCGCAATTTCTCCCGGGTACTGTCCTCCCCCCCATCCAGGGGGATGGATTTGTTCGCCGTTGTTTCCCCCGGACCATAAGCGGGCTGGGCTTCCTGTGAGTTTTTTCGGGGCAGGAGCAGATCCATCAGACGCTCCTCGGCATTGGCCTCGGCCTTGATCTTGACCTTCTCCGCCTCTTCCTTACGGACCATGGTGATCCCAATCTCCATGAGATCACGGATCATGGATTCAACATCACGGCCCACATACCCGACCTCCGTGAATTTGGTCGCCTCGACCTTGAAAAAGGGGGAACCGGCGAGGCGGGCCAAACGGCGGGCTATCTCGGTCTTGCCAACACCGGTGGGGCCGATCATGATGATATTCTTGGGCACGACCTCGTCACGCAGGTCATCGCCCAACTGTCGCCTGCGCCATCGGTTGCGCAATGCAATGGCGACCATCTTCTTGGCCTCTTTCTGGCCGATGATGAATTTATCCAATTCGGAAACTATTTCCCGTGGGGTCAACGTACTCATGTGATCCTCTTTACTCCTCTTTATGGGCCACTTCGACGACGATATTGTCGTTGGTAAAAACACAAAGTTCGGAAGCGATTTCCATCGCCTTGGTCACGATCTCCTCGGCAGGCAAATCCGTATTGCGCACCAGGGCCCGTGCAGCGGACAATGCGTATGGGCCTCCGGAACCGATGGCCACGACACCGTCATCGGGTTCGATCACATCGCCCGTTCCGCTCAGGATGAGCATATGCTCGGCATCGGCCACCAGAATCATGGCCTCCAACCGTCGCAAATACTTGTCCATCCGCCAATCCTTGGCCAGCTCGACACTGGCCCGCACAAGATTGCCGGCAAACTCTTCGAGCTTGGCCTCGAAACGTTCCAAGAGCGTGAACGCGTCCGCTGTGGCCCCGGCAAACCCGACCATGACCTTATCCTTATAAACCTTGCGTACCTTTCTGGCACCGTGCTTCATGGCCATGGCCTGACCAAGGGTAACCTGACCGTCACCGGCCATGGCCACACCGGTCCCGTCCTTGACCGCCAGAATGGTCGTTCCGTGCAGTTCCTGTGTCACGATATGTCCTCCGTCCAACATGGCTCACGTATCCATGAACGTGTAAAATTCCGGCGCGAGAGCGGACAGGAACAACATATCCGCATCCGTACCCGCACGCAAAAGCGAAGGGGTATGTGTTATCACGAAACGGAAAATGTCAATGCTCAATTTCCTCCAAGGCCAGTATTTCAATGGAATCATGACGACCGCGGATGTCCTGTTCCCCTTTTCGAGCGAGATCGGCAGGGATCTTTCCAAGACCGTTGGCCACTTGCGCGGAAAGGACGAGCCGGGTCCCAAGATCCCGTGTCTTCCGTTCCAGCCGAGCGGCCACATTCACACTATCACCGATAACCGTGTATTCGGAACGGTCAGGAGAGCCGATGATTCCTGCCAGGGCAGGGCCGGAATGGAGACCAATACTGTTGACCAGCTTGAAATCGCCAGTGAGGCACAATTCCCTATTGAGTCCATCACATTTGGCGATCATCTCCCGCGCAGCGTTGAGGGCGGCCTGGGACTCGTTATCCAGGGGAGCGGGATGCCCGAAAACGGCCATGACCTTGTCACCCACGAACTTATCGACCATTCCGCCGTGGGACTCGATGATCTCGACCATCGCCGTAAAATAGTCATTGAGCAGCCCGACAAGCATGGAAGGAGGCAGGTTCTCGCTCATGGTGGTGAATCCTCGCAGGTCACAAAAAAGAACAGTGACCCTGACCACCTCGCTCTCACGCTTGAAATCCGGATCCAGCAACCGTTCCACGATCTTTGGGTTGACGATCTTGCCGAAATTGGCCTTCATCAATGCCTTTTCCTTGAGTTCACCGACAAGGATATTAAAACGCTTGACCAGATCCCCGATCTCATCTTTTGACGATGGCTTGAGGACGACACCGTAATCCCCCTTGCCGACGCGCTGGAAGGCCTGCTGGAGGGCCTTGACCGGTTTGACGACGGTACGGATGAAAAAGAACGTAAGGGTGCAGGACAACAGGACCGTCAGCCCCAATGAAAAAAGCCCCGCCTGTTCGATCCTCGTCAGCTTTGCGGCCACCCTGCTTATGCTCATGTCTATCCCCAATAGGCCAACGCCCCTCCCGGAATGGTCGAAAACCGGTGCATACCCGGACAATGTCACGCCCCATTCGTCCTCGTAAGGCTCATCATCCGCACTGGGCTGCAAAAACCCGCGCAACAAATCCGGCACCGGATCGTCATACAATACACCGATGTCCTCGGGGAGCTCGTCCTCCCCGATTTCTCCATCCCCATTGTCATCCGATGGCGGAGAATCGACAATGAACCGAACCTTTCCATTCACATGGCGCATGGTATACGCATATAGAAAATCCGGATTCGAATCGACAACGGCCCGTAACACCCGCTGGACCGCCTTGTAGGGTTGTGAGCCATACTGCTCCGGATCAACCAACCCATCGAGTATCTCCCCATCGACCATTTTCGCAGCAGAACAGGCCGCGCTCTTTAGTTCCTGCCGCAAGGTATGCATCACGGCCTCCCGGGACTGGGCATAAAAATACGATCCCGTCGCCCCGGAAACCAGAAACGCGATAAAAAAAATCCCAAGAAAAAGCTTTGTGCCCAACTTCATATTCCAACTCTCCTGATGCGGTGAATGCATGCCGGTCCAGGCCTGTCCGAAAAAGATGTCTTCCTGTCATGCATCACAGAATGTAAAACATTCAATGTCATCATCCAAAAAAATCTTTTTTTTTCATTTTTTTCTTGACTAAACCCCACCCACTCCCTAAAAACCTCTCCTGTCGCGCCCGTAGCTCAGCTGGATAGAGTATCTGACTACGAATCAGAGGGTCGTAGGTTCGAATCCTGCCGGGCGCACCAGCAAAATCAAGGGGTTAGATGAAAAATCTAGCCCCTTTTTTGTGTTTGATCGCCTTTTTGGGACAATTTTGGGACAACGGCCTCATTTTGGAACAACCAATCCACATTGGAGGAACCAATGGCGACATTCAGCAAACGTGGCAAAGGGCAATGGCAAGCTAAAATTCGTCGGAAAGGCTGGCCCCTACAATCGAAAACCTTCGAAAACAAAGGCGATGCCGAGGCTTGGGCAAGAGACGTCGAGTCCGAGATGGATCGAGGAGTTTTCGTATCGCGGAGGGAAGCGGAAAGTTCCACATTCAGGGAAGTGATCGAAAGATTTCGGGAAGAGTACATCCCCAGATATACCCATTCAAAGAAAGAGGAAAGCAGGCTCAACCATCTACTCAACTATCCCTTGGCCGAACAGTTCATGGCATCGATCAAGACGAAGCATCTTATCGAGTACAGGAAAACCAGGGAGGCCGAGGGGGTGGGTCCCCACACCATCAGGCTGGATTTGGCACTGATCTCCAAAATTTTTGAAGTCGCCAACAATGACTGGGGCATGGAATCCCTAACCAATCCGGTCAAACGGATGACTAAGCCAAAAATTCCTCAGGGAAGGGATAGGCGTTTAAAACGGCAGGTTGTGGTTGAGGGAGAAACTATGACTGAAGAAAGCCTGCTCTTGCATCATGCTCCTGAACGATTGAAGCCTATCATCAATATCGCCCTTGAAACAGCCATGCGACGTGAAGAGATCGTAACGCTCACCTGGGACAGGGTAAATTTCGATTCCCGAACTGCTTATTTGCCCCATACAAAAAATGGCGAAGCCAGGACAATTCCGTTATCACCGAAAGCCATCAAAATTCTTAAGGAGCTCATCCCGGACAAAACCATCCCAATCCACGGGCGGGTATTTCAGCTGTCCGAGGGGAGACTTTCAAAAAATTTTCGAACAGCATGCCAGAAAGCAAATATCGAGAATTTGAGATTCCATGATCTTCGCCATGAAGCCACCAGTCGGCTTTTTGAAAATACTGATCTCGATATAATGGAAATTAAGGGGATAACAGGGCATAAGACTCTTCAAATGCTCGCAAGGTATGCACACTTGCGTGCTGACAGACTCGTCAATCGACTCGAAGGTGAAAAAAGGGGAGTACAGCAGCCTAACCGCAACTGAATGTGTGACACTGAATTATGATGAAAAAGGCCATTGATCCAGAGAGGATTGATGGCCTTTTCCTTTTGCAGGCAACGTCAAATAAGCCACATGAGTAGATGAAGGCTTTTGCTGTTGCAAATCAGTCCCCATGAGCGAGAGAATTTGCGGATATGCTTGAGAGAATAGTGGAACCTGCTTCGCTTGGTTGGAAAAATGACAACAAAATTTTTGAGGCAACAAAGCTTGGCAGCTGTAAATCATTTCGACAAGTACAGTGCTGATATGCCGGACTGTAGTCGTACGAATACATGCTTATCAGCTGAGGAGAAATTGGTCGGCATCTCAGAATAAATGCCATTATTGTGGAGGCAAAGTTGTGGGCTCAGGTCAGAGCTGAGGGGTGTTTTGTTTGATGATGGTTTCCGTCTTGGTTGGGCGACCTTTTTTTGTACGCGGCCCGTTATATGCGTTTTTGTAGGCCAGCTGAATTTTTTGTTCGAGCCATTGCTCTACCTGTTTTTCAGACCAGTAACGGCGGGATCCCATAGGCAGTGGGGGAGGAATTCTGTCCCAGCGCTTTTTATAGATTGCATTCCGGATACTGGCCTCGGACGTTTGCAAAAAAATTGCTAAATCTTTCACTGTTAAAAGTGGCTTCATATATTGCCTCAAAACGTTTGTTTTCGCCACCGTGGCGACTTTCGCACAGCCCTTGACTGCGTCCTCTATTTGACCTTTATTTTACCTTCTTTTGATTGATTGGAGGGGATTGATTTGTAGTTTGGTTCGTAACTACGTACGGGATCAGAGCATTCGACCCCAATGATCGAGCTTCGTCGCCCGCCCTGCCGGGCGGTGCCATAGTGCTTTTGCGATCGCGTGGACCGGTGTCCCATAGTTTTTGCCGTCATTACTTTAGAGAATCCGTCTTTTTTGATGTCGGCAGAGTTTTGGTGTCTATAACTAAATGGGGCAATCTGGTTATTTTTCCTAGGCCACAGCTTTTCGGAAATCCGCCGGACGTAATCATTGAGCCGTTTAGGGTGTGCTTTTATTATGCAATACCCGTATTCAAAGCACTGGTTCATAAGGTAATCTTTAGGTGATCCCCTGTGGCATTGAGTGTTGAGGTCTACTTTGAATTTTCGAATTTTTTGACCATTCTTGCCTTCCGCACCTGTTTTTCCACCTTTAACTGTTATTGTCAGGTGTGGGGAACCATCTTGCCACTCGACAAGGACGCCTTTCTCGATTTCACAAGGCCTGGCTCCCACCAAATCCAGTAAGGCTACTGCTCCTTTGTAATCAGGATTTTCACATTCGTTCCAAATTTGCTCACGCCAGTAGTCGTGCATATGGCTGATTGAGCGGCGCTTGGAATTTTTTGTCGGCGGCTTTTTTTTAACCGGTGATACGCCATTATTTTCACAGTAGTCGTAATATATATTGATGTAGTGTTTAGCCTTGTCGACTAACTGTTCAACAGAGTCAGGATCTCTCTCTTTTGCACACAATTCGCAAATGCAGGATTCTAAGATGTCGAACGTTTTGTAAGCAGCAGCCGCCTTTTTTTTGTAAAAATAGCTTTTAGATCCATCATAGAAATCTGCGAAATTATTTGACTCAAGACGCTGAAATATTTTTATATACTCCTTCTGAGTCTGTAAAGACAATTTGCGATCCTCTCTTTGAGCTAATATTTCAATGATTTCTGTAACGGTATCCTCATGTTCATAACATTCAGAAAATTTATAAAACTCAGAAAAAATATCCATGAACACCCCCTTGTATTATTGTCTCTTATACTATATCGGCCAAATTAACATAAACTTTAGCTTTTGGTAATTTTTGCATTTAACATGACTATACTAAATCATCTATAATCAAATTTACAACGAAAAAAACAGTCTTTTTGTATCAATGAATCTCTAATAGTACCTAAATTTGATATGGCAAGGACTCACCGGACATCCTTGTATATAATGGATTGCATGGGCATATGGTTATCATGGTTTTTTGGTTGACCACAGGCCGCAAGCAGCAATGAAATTTAATGGAAATTTACACTTAAATTATAGGTGGTGTTCAAAATTGTGATGTTGTATGATTTGTGGCTATATTCTTCCGCATTTTCAAAATGCGGAAGAATATGCGGAGGAATAACGTGGATGTGCGGAAGAATATGCAGAAGAATATGCTTCGTGTGGCTTGGATAACCTGACTGCAGGCAATCCTTCAAGGCGGGATGTCCTTCTCTATAGGTTTGCAGCTTTTATTGGAGGTATATATCATGATCTAAAGCTGATCGAGAAACGATCCTTTATGGATTACAATAACGATGTATGCCTAGATTTTACAATTAGCACAAATGCTCCTGCCTTTTATCGTCTGAACCCCCAGAATTTCAGCTTAATTCGCTAAATTAGCATGGCGACTCCTGCTTCATCCCTTCCGAATACCCCCCCCCTCGCGACCGATCTTCTTTTATCATACATTTTTAAACATCAAAATCACAGTTAGTTAGACAATCAATACAGCCTCATCTGTTACATTTCTGCAGGATCAAAATTCTGTGTATGACAAAATGTGTATTCATAGTACGTCTCAACATTAAAATGTGGATTTGTCCTTGTTTTTTATGTCGAGAATGAGTAACTTGGGAACAATTTCGTGATCTTCTTGGCGGTTTTGTTGTGGACACCGCTGTAAGAAGATCATTTTCCGTTTTGCATCCACCCCAAAAAACCATACCCAATCTGCCATGGATGTCTTCAATCTCCGCCACCGCATCATCGACGATTACGCCACCTACATCCGAAGCTTCATCGAAATCCGTGATCAACGCATTCACGACGAGGTCAAAGCCAAGCTGGGCAGCGGCCTGCTTTGGCCGGACCCATTGATCCAGCTCAATCCCGCGTTTGCCTGGGGCGGGAGTGTGGACGATTTGGTGGATGACAATCTGCTCCACGCAGAATGCAAAAAGATCTTCAGGGCGGGCAAGACCGAAAAAGATCCTGTCGGCTCCCCCATGCGCCTTTACAAGCATCAGACCGATGCCATCCGGGCCGCCAAGTCCGGGGACAATTACGTGCTGACCACGGGTACGGGGTCGGGAAAGAGTCTTTCCTACATCATTCCCATCGTGGACGATGTCCTGCGCACCGGTTCGGGGTCGGGGATCAAGGCCATCATCGTCTATCCCATGAACGCCCTGGCCAATTCTCAGATCAACGAGCTCGAGAAATTTCTGCACCATGGTTACAATGGCCATCCGCCCGTGACCTTCCAGCGCTACACGGGACAGGAAGGCGAAGAGGCCAGGCAACGGATCGTGGACAATCCGCCTGATATCCTGCTCACCAACTATGTCATGCTGGAGCTCATCCTCACCCGGCCTTACGAACAGAAGCTGGTTCAGGCGGCATCCAACCTCAAGTTTCTGGTATTTGACGAACTCCACACCTACAGGGGCAGGCAAGGTGCGGATGTGGCCATGCTCATCCGCAGGCTGCGCAACGCCATCACGCCCACCGGTTCTCCCGACAGGCTGCAATGCATCGGGACATCGGCCACCCTTGCGGGACCCGGAACGCTTGAAGAACAGCAGCAGAAAGTTGCGTCCATTGCCTCCAAATTGTTCGGTTCGGAAGTCATGCCTCGTCGGATCATCATGGAAACCCTGCGTAGGGAAACCGACTACTATGGATATGGTGCTTCCGAATTCATGGATCGTCTCAAGAGCCGCATCTTGAATGTCAACTCAACCACCCAAGATTATGAAGAATTTGTTCATGATCCTTTGTCTGTCTGGATCGAAAACAATCTTGGCCTGGAAGAAAAAGAAAACCGTCTCGTACGTTGCATGCCCCTTCCCATTCTGGGCGAAAAGGGCGCTGCCTCCCGTTTGGCTGATCAGACCGAACTCGATCCGGCGATCTGCGAGACGGTCATCCAGAAAACCCTGTTGGACGGCTATGCCATCAAGTCCCCCGAGGCTGCGAACAAACCGGTCTTTGCCTTCAAGCTTCACCAGTTTTTGAGCAAGGGCGATACCGTCTATGCCACCCCGGAATCCGAACAGATCCGGTCCATCACTCTGCATGGCCAGCAATACGCACCCAACCGGGAATCCCTGACCGCTCTGTTTCCCCTGCAATTCTGCCGCGAATGCGGGCAGGAGTACTATTCGGTCTGGCGTATTTCCGACCCTGATCAAGACAGAACCTGGTTCTCTGCCCGCAATCCCGGGCACAGCGTCCGCGAGGACGGGTGCGCCGGATATCTGTACATCCGGGAAGACGCACCCTGGCCCGACGATGATCAGGTTGTGGCCGAGAAATTGCCCGATGATTGGACAGAAGAAATCGATGGACGTCTTCGCATCTTCAAGCATCGCAGAAAATACCTTCCTGAAAAAATATTTCTCCTTCCGAATGGAACGATCACCAGTGATTCCCGGGATCCACAGGCGACCTCTGCATGGTTTATCAAATCTCCGTTCACATTCTGCTTGCATTGCCGGGTGTCCTACGCCCCACGTTTGAAAGACTTTTCCAAGCTCGCTACCCTGGGAACCGAAGGCAGAAGCACCGCCACCACGGTTTTGAGCATGTCCACGGTCAGGAATCTGCGTCAGGAACAGGATCTGCCCAAGATTGCCAAAAAACTGCTCAGCTTCACGGACAACAGGCAGGATGCATCCCTGCAGGCCGGGCATTTCAATGATTTCATCGAGGTCGGCCTTGTTCGCTCGGCCCTGTACAATGCTCTCGCCACTGCCGGACAGCAGGGCCTTGAGCACGATGTCCTTCCCCTCAAGGTTTTCAATGCCCTTGGGGTGGGGTACGAGGATGGCCGTTTTCCCCCGCATCTCTATTCCGTTGATCCCGGTGCGAAATACGGCAAGGCCAACAATATCAACAAGGCCTTCTGGAACGTTCTCGGGTACCGCATCTACAGCGATCTGCGCCGGGGATGGCGGATCGTTGCCCCCAATCTGGAACAATGCGGCCTTCTGAACATCGAATATATGGATATGGATGCGGTTTCCCGGGATCACGATCTCTGGCAGACCCATCCATTCCTGGCATCGGCCCTCCCTGACAAACGCAAGGATATCGGTTGCCGTCTACTCAATTTCATGCGCCGAAGACTGGCCATACGGGTGGATCATCTCAAGCCCGAGTATCAGGAACGGATCCGTCGCCAGTCCAGCCAGTATCTCATCGCGCCCTGGCGGATCGACGAGGATGAGCAGCTCCATCATGCGGCCATCCTGTTTCCCAGATCCAGAAACAAGGAGTCCAGGGAATATCAGGGTGACCTCTATCTTTCCTCCCGCTCCACCTTTGCCACGTTTTTGCGTCGCACCTTTCAGGCAGGCCACGGCAAAATCACACTTGAGGAAACATCGATCATCATCAACGCCTTGCTCCAGTCCCTGAACAGAGCCGGGCTCATTGAGCAGATCACCGAAGACCGGGAAGGGATCCCGGCCTACCAGATCCCGGCCTCTTCCATGATCTGGAAAGCCGGGGACGGAACCAGAGCCCAACATGATGAAATGCGCATTCAGCAGGCAGAAGATCGGCCCGGTCGAACGAATTCCTTTTTTGTCGATCTTTACAAAAGCGCGGTCCGGGATACCACCCAGCTCGTTGCCCGGGAACATACCGCCCAGGTACCCAACAAGGAACGGCAGGAGCGCGAAGACAGCTTCCGGGAAGCCGAGCTGCCCATCATGTATTGTTCCCCGACCATGGAACTGGGAGTGGATATCGCTCAGCTCAACGCGGTGAACATGCGCAATGTTCCTCCGACTCCTGCCAATTATGCCCAGCGAAGCGGTCGTGCAGGACGTTCCGGTCAACCGGCTCTGGTTCTCACCTATTGTGCTCAGGGCAACTCTCATGACCAGCATTTTTTCCGTTCCCCCCACCTCATGGTGGCTGGTTCTGTGTCCACTCCAAGGCTCGATCTGGCTAATGAAGATCTGCTCCGTGCCCATGTCCACGCCATCTGGCTCAGTGAATCCGGACTTGATCTCAAGAAATCCCTCAAGGATCTTCTGGATGTCACCGGCACCAGACCCGTGCTGTCCATCCTTCCCGGAGTTCGATCCGCTCTTGAGGATGAATCGACTCGGGATAGAGCTCTTGTCCGTGCCGGAAACATCATCAGGGCTCTTGAGCCGGAACTCAAAGGATCGGGTTGGTACTCTTCGGAATGGCTGGCGGATGTGGTCAACAAGATCGGCCTGAAATTCGAGGATGCCTGTGAACGCTGGCGTTCTTTGTATCGCGCCGCCGTCAGTCAACGTGACCTGCAGAGTCTGGTCATCAACGATGCCAGCCGCTCCCAAAGCGATCGGGATCAGGCACGACGTCTTCGGAGCGAGGCGGAAACCCAGATCGAGCTCCTGCTCAAGGCCAATTCCAGTTTTCAGTCGGATTTTTATTCCTACCGATATTTTGCAGGAGAGGGTTTTTTGCCCGGATACAATTTTCCACGTCTTCCCCTGTCCGCCTTCATCCCCGGTCGCAAAGGGAGCCGGGGCAGAGACGAGTATATTTCCCGTGAACGGTTTCTGACCATTTCAGAATTCGGGCCTGGAAGTTTTATCTATCAAGAAGGATAATACCGATAGAGGTCGAAGATTGAACTATGGATACAAGGCCGCGAAAGCCTCTTCTAGGGGCAACCTAAACCCTTGTCCTCTGGGGCAGTATTTTTTAATAATAGTTGGTTATACCATTTCTATTTTTTATTGACCGATAGAAATAGTTAGAAATCGGCTATGCGTTGTCGTGCAAAGATTTTTAATAAAGTCTCAATACAAAGTAAAAATGGTATTAGAGCAAGTACGATCAGAGGTTCTTGATCCAAAAATCAGACTTCAAATAGCCAATCAAAAGAGAAAATTATCATGAATAATGATGTCAAATACACTGCTTCATATTATGCCATCATCCTAAATTTAATAGTATGCTGTATACTTATTTTCATTTCAGGTTGTGGCGTAAAATTGAATGATTTGAATTTTGATTATTTTAATAGCTTGTCAGAGGACAAAATAGTTCAAAATCCATGCATCAAAATTGCGATTGTGTCCCCGTTACCTTTACCAGATGCTGTTAGATATTCAAAGAAATCGCACGATAAAGATCTCACGGGTGAATTCTATTCAGATGAAACTGAACTCGACTTTGCTTCTGGATACTTTATACCGAACGAATATCTTTTTATAATTCGTCAAAATATTAACGCTGCGGCAAAACTTAGAAAAATTCAATTAGATATCCATAAATCTCTCAATGACATTGAAATTGATAAATATGATCTTGTTGTATTTGTTTCAATTTTGGAGGCTAAGGTCGCTAGCAAAGCAAGGTTACGATTAGAGGCTAAGATAATAGATGGAAAGACATTTATTCCCCTTCGAACGATTCTTGTTGAAAAATATGAGTATAAACGTCTAAAAGATCCCCTGCATAAACCAGTTCATTTTATAGGGGAACATAAGCGTGACTTTCAGAACAGGCGAACTTTATTTTCTCACACGGCATTTCTTTGCTCACAAGAGTTGCTTGATCAGATAATGAATGGGGACAAATAAGATGAAATTTATTACCGTCATTTTGATTCCCCTGATAGTCTTTATGTCAGTGCAAGAGGTCTACTCAGAAGATACAGCAAGCGATATAAGTAAAATTGCGGATTCGAGAACTTTCATTACATACTATAAATATGAAAAAAAATTTAAAGAGTTAGAAATATTACTTCTTGAGAGATTGGAAAAAATCGAAGATGAGTGTCAGTCAGGGAAAAAAAATAATTGTGACCTTGAGGGGAAATTATACGTTTTTGATGATCTAGCGGATCTCTACACGTACGGACTCGTTAATTTTAAAAAGGCAAAGGAATACAACCTTAAAACATTAAAACTCTATCGTAAAATGCATCAAAAAAATATTAAGTCTACTAATATTTCAAAATATTTCAACACAAATAGATTTTTATATTACAGTTTTTACGCGAAAGACACCCTGTTTAGTGATGAAGAGGATATGAATTTCGCATTTGATGATGATTATGTAGAATGTATACGGCAATCTGATTTTGAGAAGATTCTTGATCGTGTTTCAAAACGTCAGGTTTTTATAGGAGAAAAACTTAAAGCTGACTATAATAAATTCAATACTATACATAAAAAACATATAGTAAGTAAAAAACTTTTTTTACTATATTCAGGATTTATTGATTCTTCACCTTCTTATTCAACTTTTGAAAAAGGATTTTTAAAGGCACAGGTTGCATTTCAAGCACTAGACAACAAAATATCAGATCAGGATGTCTTTATTAAGGCAATCATAGATGCAGAAGAGTATATGCCAAATCCTTCAATAGTTTCTAATCCTTTAATCACACAAGACAAAGTTAATCGCCTCAATTACTGGGCAACTTTGGCCTTAGTAAAAAAAGGTCAATATGCAAAAGCATTAGAATATCATAAGAAACTTATTACTGGTATTGAAAAATTGGAAAAATTAATCGCAGAACGATATCAAACAATGATTTCAATACTCCAAGAAAATTATGAAAAAGAACTAAACGATACCAATACAAAAAGATTGTCCAAGAAAAAATTTTTAGCATGGTTTGGAAAATTGAGTGTTATTGGTGCAAAAATCGGTGCAACTGCTTTAGCCCTTGCAAATGATGCCGCACATGCAGCACAAGGAGATTATTCTTCTAGCTCTACTAGTAATGTTTACAAACTACTATGGGAAGATAAAGATGCTGATTCTGGAATATATGACACCGTAATGTCTGCAAACTTTCTCAATTCAGTTTATACCGTTAACAATGATGATGTTCAACATTTTACACAATTCATGACTCCTTATTCTTTACTCCTCAACCGTTATATGAATAAATACGAGATGTCTGAATATATGGTTGCAATAGGTGACGCATATTTGACACAAAATAATCTAGAACTTGCGGCGAAACAATATAAAGAGGCAATCAAAATAACAGAATGTCAACGTTTAACTATATATTCCGAGAAGGAACGGATTGCATATTTTGCATTTAAGCAGACTTTGTATTCAAAAATGATTAAAATTCTTGTCGCACTTAATCATTTTGAATTAGCTCTGGAATATGTTGAAAGATCAAAATCGAGATCTTTTTTAGATATTCTTGGTAGTAACCAGCTCCAATTGAAGAGTTCCCAGCAGAATTGTTTGGCGAGTGAATATGCACAAAGCCGTTCAGAAATTAACAGTATGCTAGAAGATAAAGATATCAGTTCAGAGCAAGCGGAATATGCTCATGAAAATTTGCTTCGGGGGCTTGAAATTATAGGTAAAAATCTAGATAACAACAGCTATGATGAAATATATTCCCTTTCTAATGTTAAAACGCTCGAAATCTTAAAAATCCATCAACTATTACAGGATGATATCGTAATAGTCGAATATTATATAACAAATATAAAGTTGTATATATTTGTTGTCTCAAGCTATACATTGGACTGTGTAAGTGTAGATATAAATTATAAAAATTTAACGAACAAGATATTTGATTTGAGAGAATCTATAACAAACTTAAGTTTTGACAAAAAAAAATCAAATAATCTATATAATATATTAATATCCCCAGTTAAATGTCTACTTGATACCGATAGAATTGTAATTATTCCGCATAAAGTATTGCATTATATGCCTTTTCAGGCTCTTATGAATGAAACAAAGTATCTTATCGATGATTATGCAATTTCATACGCGCCAAGTGCAACGGTCCTTTCAATGGTTAAACAAAAGAACGTAATCGGAGGTAAAAAAGCTTTAATTATTGGAAATCCTACAGGGAATATACCCTATTCAGCAAAAGAAGCTCTAAATATTGGAAAGATACTTCCTGAATCTGAAGTGCTAATTGGTGACGAAGGGACAGAATCTTTGGTGAAAAAACAAGCTGAAAATTACAAAATCATCCATATTGCATCTCACGCTGTTTTCGATCCATGTCATCCACTTGCATCAAAAATACTATTATATCCCACGCAGAGTGATGATGGCCAGCTTACAACAGACGAACTTTTTTCATGTCATTGGCATGCTTCGCTAGTCACACTATCTGCATGTCAAACAGGATTTAGCAAATACAGTTCAGGGGATGAATTAATCGGATTACAACGAGGTGTTTTTTTTGCAGGCACGCGATCGTTGCTAGCTTCTTCTTGGAAAGTAGACGATAAATCAACCAATTACCTAATGACTCAATTTTATAAATATCTTACATCATACCCAAAAGACCGTGCGCTAGAAAAAGCTCAACAGGACACTCTCAGGCATTACAAAGAACCATTTTATTGGGCTGCTTTTCAACTTATTGGCGATTCGAATTATGTATACGACAACACGAATGTAACTAACTGATTTATTGTGATATATATTTCTAGTTGATCATGAAATTCAGGAAATTACTGATCAAAAAAATAATTTCTGCAAAATAATATCTTATCAAAGGGTAGCATGATGATTCGTATTGATATTTCGATATTTATGACGTTGGTATTTCTTATTGCAAGTACCTTATTGAGTTATGGTCAGGGTATTAAAGAATACTCAACTCAATCTATAATTGTAGAGTCCGAGGGAGAGTCCTGTCTAGGGCAAGAACATTCTCGTAGTGAAACACAGAGACTAGCGTTAATAAAAGCCAAGCGTAATGCTTCAGAATTTGTAAGGACATACATCACAAGTGAAAGCAAAGTTGAAAGTGGAAAACTCGTGAAAGATCTTGTGAATGCCTATTCTAAAACGACAGTAAGAGTTCTACAAATACTAGAAAACAGATGGATCAAATCTAATGATTCTGGTGGATTTACAGATTTCTGTTATCGAATAAAAATTAAGGCCGAAGTCATTCCGAAAAAAAAACAGAACACCAATTCATATGCTCAAAATATGATCCATAACCCCGCAGCACCATTGTCTGTTGAGCTATGGACTGACAAGGATACATACCATATCGGCGATACGATGAAATTTTACTTTCGAGGCAATAAACCTTTCTATGCTCGTGCTGTATATAAAACAGCTGAATCCAATATCATTGAGGTGACACCTTCTCGTAACTCTAGGTACTATCAGGGCGGAGTTGTCTATGAGATTCCCGGAAAAAATGACCTTATTACCCTTATGATTACCCCGCCCTTAGGCAATGAGAAACTAACTCTCTACGCATCAGGCAATCCAATGAACAAATACGAAAGCCAAAAAATTGGTAATTTTTATTTTGTAGATGAACAAAATCTTAAAAAATTAAGTATCACGACACGAGGGTTAACAATTATGCATGGGATTCAAACGGCGGGACTTCACGAAAAAGCTGAATTCGCAGAGGTTTCTGTAGATATAATGGTAACACATTAGAATTTTTGGGAACCACATATTCATGTGAGGAAATTATTATTACTCCCCCCTGATTCAGGAAATTGTCATACCCTAGATAATTCTCTTATCGGGATCGGACCTAGATAACATACTAAGATAGTTTGTAATAATAGTCCAAAAAGGTCTATTTTCGGTCTTAAAACCATTTTTTTGCCCCCAAAATCGTCCATCTAAGGGGAGCATTACCCGTTTTTGACAGGATTTTCACCCCTGCTCGCCTTCTCCTGAGCTGCGAAAGTAGAGAAGGCTTTTTGAAAGGTTCCGTTAACCAAGGAGCATCTCAATTTGAGCATGTTGTTGCAATTTGTTTGTAACCACCACGCTCCATTACAGGATACCATCTTGGATATTGAACGGTTGAAATAAAAATACAAAAAGCTGGGCTCCTCGCTGTTTCGTGTGGGTAACCGAAAAACCGTGCAGAGCCGGGGGGTATAGCTTTCTGAGCCAGAGCGAAAGTCGCGCTTCCCCCGCCGTCGCTAAAGCTCACAGGGCATGCGGGGCCAAGTCAGTCAAGGCTGCGAAACGTACTGGAGCACCCGTAGGGCTCGGCCTTGATTGGCTTGCGCCCGTAAATGCGGAAAAACCGAGCTGGCATAATCGCGTTACCCACACGAAATAGCGAAGAACCAAAAGTTGAGGTAAATCGGAATGAGTGTGAACTATGAAAATAGCAGTCCTATGATGGAAATACTTAAAGATGCATTTCCAGGAAGATCAGACGAACAAATCGTTCCTATTGGATTGATTTATGCTGGAGTGCGATGGGGAAAAGACAATAGGTACGGCGAAGTACCTATAGATAAATCTGGAAAACCCATCAATGTTTGCAGATCAGAAGAAAGTTACTGGTCATATCTTGAGTGGCTTTGCAATTATCTCTACACTCTCGATTCAGCACCCAATGAAGAGCAACAGGGGTTATGCAAATACCTACAAAATATGCTCCCTGAAGATGGCATTCAATTAGTCGGCATGAATGCCGCATTATATCAGCTAGAAACAGAGCCAATGGAATCATGGATTGAAGAAAATGAACCTTTTGCTC
Organism: Desulfoplanes sp.; assembly: GCF_054921335.1. NCBI lineage: Bacteria > Pseudomonadati > Thermodesulfobacteriota > Desulfovibrionia > Desulfovibrionales > Desulfoplanaceae > Desulfoplanes > Desulfoplanes sp. The sequence goes on from NZ_JBUDSQ010000030.1 coordinate 33,211, forward strand.
ATTACTCACAAAATGTAAAAAAATATATTCTTGATGAAGATGAAGAATACGATGAAGAAGCTGATCGTATTTTATATGAAAGGGTTAAAGATGAGTTGAATGAGCAATCTAAATATTGCCCTGACGTCCAACACGCAGATGTTTCTTATAGGGTACCTTTGTCAATAACATTGAAAAAAAT
>NZ_JBUDSQ010000031.1:0-32665 GCF_054921335.1 Desulfoplanes sp.
CCGATACGGGCAACAATATTTCCACGGCTGAAAGGTCGTGGCTCCATTGAAGCACGTCATCCCCTGCCTTTGCGCCCCTGCCACAATGTAATTTCCACGGCTGAAAGGTCGTGGCTCCATTGAAGCAGGCGGCTCTTGAGCTTAAGGGATTCTACTATGCGTAATTTCCACGGCTGAAAGGTCGTGGCTCCATTGAAGCTCATCACGATATTTTGATCCGATACGGGCAACAATATTTCCACGGCTGAAAGGTCGTGGCTCCATTGAAGCACTGAGCGTCAGTGCCGGATTGAGCCTGACCTGGAGTATTTCCACGGCTGAAAGGTCGTGGCTCCATTGAAGCTGGAAAATCACCGAGCACTCTGACCCGGTAGATGCTATTTCCACGGCTGAAAGGTCGTGGCTCCATTGAAGCATTGAACATCAATTCTTCGATCTCGATTACTGTATCAAATTTCCACGGCTGAAAGGTCGTGGCTCCATTGAAGCGGGCCGGAACCCGTCACCAGCTACGCAGGTGGCTTTTACCAACACTTGGGGTGGTCAATTTTCGGTGATCACACCTGGTCAATTTTCGGTTGTCATTTACAAGTACAGGCGGTGAACATCGCTAGGTTATGGGAATTCTGTTTTTCTTTATCGGACGCTCATCGCTATGAAACTTTGTGGAGGGGTTATGAATATTTCTCGAAGACATTTTTTACAATTTCTCAGTACGCTTCCCATAGTTGGCAGTTCGTTCACTGTTAGTGCGAAACAACAATATCCGAAACGTTCGAGGACGCTGATTAACCGATTTTCTGTAGCAGGTTTTCAGTACTATGACGGCCCGTCGGTTTTTTCCCGACTACAATCGGGAGATATCCTGATAATGAAACCCGAGCCTTCAAATCCTCATGATATTTTTGCCGTGGAGCTTTTTCATGGTAAAACCAAGCTCGGCTATGTTCCGCGTAGTGACAACAAACATATCAGTCGTCTTTTGCAGAACGCGGTCAACCTTCACGTCGAGGTCAAGGAGGTCAATCCGACAGTACCTCTTTGGAACGCAGTGAAGGTTGACGTGTATTTGGAGCAGAGATAGTTGCCATCATACTGTTATTGTTGAATATTAGGCGTATTCGACTAGGTGGCCATCTCCAGGAAAGCCTTAGAGCAGTCCGGCACCAGCAAAAATACCATTGACAATTACCACTGAGTGGTAACAAGGTGGCATTGAATGACTTGGAAGGTCGTGTTTACGGGAAGGGCCAGGAAGCAGAAAGAAAAGTTGCCCAAGCAATGGCAGGACGTACTCGATGCCTTGAGGCGGGATATTGAAGTCAACGGTCCCGTGGCAACATCCTGGCCCAATTATGGAAAAATCAAAGGGAAAGTCGGGTTTCACCATTGCCATTTGAACAAGGGAAAACCCCGGTATGTGGCGGTGTGGAGGATAGCCGACAACAAGATCCAGGTGGTGGAGATCAGGTATGTTGGAACTCACGAAAAAGCAGACTACGGAAAAATTCGTTGAAATGTGCCTCCGGGTCCCTGCCAAGGACGCAAACCGGATTATTGATGCCACCAAAGCCTTTCTTCGGCTTGCAGGGCATGAGGTGCGGGAAAAGAACGAAATGGGTGAAGAGTTATTTGATGCATCCGAAGTCTTTCCGGAAAGTAACCCCGGAACCATCTTGCGAGGTTTTCGGATCAGGGAGGATTTAACCCAGAAAGAACTCGCCCGAATGACTGGCCTCAAGCCTCACCATGTATCAGAGATGGAGACCGGGAAGCGTCCCATTGGCAAGGATGTGGCTGAACGATTGGCCAAGGCATTGAATGCCGACCGGCGGGTTTTCTTGTAGCATGCTGACATCAATTTCGTACGTTCACGCAAAAAATGGCCACCGATTTCCATGGTTGGACCGGAATCGATGGCCATTGAGGGTGCAAAATGTGACTTCGGGGGCATAAACTTTTTCGAGAAAATCGAATTTCAGAACACGAATTTTTCCCGAGTCAAATTTCTACCCCTTGATTTTGATAATTCCGATAGGATGTTACATATACCTTCTGGCCACAAAAAATCTAGCTTATTTCTAGCCTTTTTGCCGAGCCCTATGCTAACCTATTGATTTTATGCACCGCATGCACGCCATGCTCGGCTTGTGGAATAGGGATCAGAAAGAGAATATCTCATTTTATTTTAATAGGTTATTATATAATGTCGGACAAAAACACCAAGGATGGCTATCAAGGAGGCAAAAAAGATGGAGAACAAAGACATTCAGGACATAGCGACCCGTTTTTTCGAGAAATACAAAAAAACCGAAGGTGACCGGACGCTGTGGTCGGCACCCTGGAAGATTTACAAAAACGGCCGGACCTTCGAGATTATCTTCAGCACCTGCCCCAGGGGGACATCATTCAAGGTGTTCGTTGACAACAAGAAGATGGAGGAAATCTGGGAATGGCCGGTCTTTCTCGAGAAATTGGATGGGTTGGAAAAGACGTACGCGCCGTTGTTCGAAAGGGATGATTATTTCGGGCAGATGAAGGAGGTTATATAGGGGTAAGGGCTGTTTTATTTTTGGCTCTTATTGCGTTTCGGGGGCCTACTCACAATGCAAGGTCGCTCCCCCCAGGGAAAGCATACCCTCACAATCCCATCCCTTTCTTGGTTTTTTTCGTGGCGCGGGCCGTCAGTGGATCATCGGGCCAATAGTGTTTGGGATAGCGTCCCTTGAGTTCCTTTTTCACCTCCGGATAGCCGGTCTGCCAGAACCCGGATAAATCCGAGGTGATCTGGACGGGTCGGTGGGCCGGGGAGAGGAGGTGGATGCATACGGCCACTGTACCACCAGCTATTCTGGGAGATGCCTGCCAGCCAAAGACTTCCTGGATACGCACCGCCAGAACCGGCACATCCCCGGAATAGTCGAGGGGAATGCGCGAGCCGCTGGGTACGGTCATGTGGGTGGGTGCCTCCCTGGTGACCGTTTGCTGGTGTGCCCACGACAGTCGTGATGTAAGGGCACTGAGAAGATCTATTCTTTCAAGGCGGGGTATAGGCTGGGAAAAAAAGGGCGCGAGCCAGGCTTCCAGCCCGTCGAGCAGGGTTTTGGTATCGTGGGCGGGGAGATCCACGTCATGCTTCAGGAGAAAGCGCACCCGTGCGAGCCATGAACGGCTGGTCTTCTTCCAGGGAAGCAGGGACAGTCCCTGATCCCGAATGGCCTGGATGGTGACCTCCTGAAGTCGCTGGGCATCGGGAGCGGCACAGGCTGATGATCGGACCGGTATCTTGCCGAACGTCAGGATATTCCTGGCCGTTGCCTCCTTGCGGACCGGATCAAAGGAATACCTTTCCCGGGTTTCCCACATCTCTTCAAGTTGTTGTTCAAGCCACTCCTGGTCCACGGGGGCGGCCATCTGCACCGTGGCGTCACTGCCCTTGTCGTTTATTTCCGGAATGACCAGCCAGGCAAAGGAGGCCAGCGGATCGAGGCCGGCGAACCTTGCCGCCTTACCATTGGCAAGGAGATAGCCGGTTCCGTCATGTGCCCCTAAGCGACGGTGTGCGATGCGGTCGGGAAAGGCCAGGGAGAGAAGGTTGCCGCAATATTCCGGAAAAAGTCCGTCATCCTTTGCGCTGATTTTTTTCTTCCAAAGACGTGCTTGCGTGAGAACCCTTTTGCACACAGCACCGGCCACCCGGTGGGCAGGTCGTTGGTTGTTGGTCACGCAATCCAGAGCGTCGAGTCTGAGGCGCAGGTCCCGGTGTCTCTCCCTGCCGTGAACATATTCGAAGATATCCCGCTCCATGAACAGGGCGGCGGTGACACAACCAGTCCATGCCAGGGAGTGTTTTTGGGCCCCGAGAATGAGATGGGCCAATCGGGGATGGGTTCCCAGACGTTGGACCTTCCGCCCGTGCGGGGTCATTCGCCCTTGGGTGTCCAGGACTCCGATGCGGGCCAGCAGCCCCCGGGCCTTTTCCTGGTGGGCCCGAGGAGGCGGGGTGATCCAATCGAGTCCGGAAAGGTCGGTCGTTCCCCAATCGGCAAGGGTCAGGATCAGGTCGCATAGATCCCTGGTCGTTATTTCGGGAGGAAGATGGGGGAGCAGGGATTCCTGTTGGTGCTTACTCCACAACCGGAAACATATGCCGGGCTGGAGACGTCCCGCCCTGCCTCTGCGCTGATCCGCAGAACTCTTGGAAACGACGATCGTTTCCAGTCGGTCCATGCCGGTCCGGGGAGAATATCTGGATACACGACAGAGACCCGCATCGATGACCATGCGGATACCCTCGATGGTCAGGGAGGTTTCGGCAATAGTGGTCGCTAGGACCACCTTGCGTGTTCCTTGTGGGGGCGGCTTGAGCGCCCTGTCCTGCTCGTCCCGGGGTTGATTGCCGAACAGGGGCAAGATTCGGGTGCCGGCGGGCAGGGGGCCGTCTTGAAGGAGCGCGAGCACCCTTTGGATTTCGGGCACCCCGGGCAAAAAAACCAAACAACTTCCCTGTTCTTCGTTGAGCACCCTGCGGATGACCCCTGCAGTGTGGATTTCAGCACGGTCATTATGGCGGGGAGGGATATAGCGGGTCTCCACGGGATACGATCTTCCAGGGGCGGAGATGACCGGCGTATCCACGCCTATTGCGCGCAGAATACTTTGGGGATCCAGCGTGGCGGACATAATCAGGATACGCAGGTCGTTGCGCAACCCCTTCTGGATGTCCAGACTCAGGGCCAGGCCGAGATCTGCATGGATGGAACGTTCGTGGAATTCATCAAAAATAATCAGCCCGACATCGGCAAGCTCGGGATCTGTCAGGATCCGACGGGTCAGGATCCCCTCGGTCAGTATTTCAATGCGGGTCCGTGGAGAGGTGCGCGTGTCCAGCCGGGTAACATACCCTGCGTCCTGTCCAACCTTTTGCCCCATGAGCTCTGCCATGCGCCGGCAGGTGGCCCTTGCGGCCAGACGCCGTGGTTCCAGAACCAGAATCTTGCGCCCCATAAGCCAGGGTTCTGCCATGAGTTCCAAAGGCACGATTGTCGTCTTGCCCGCACCGGGGGGGGCTTGCAAAACAACACGGTTACGGCCCTCCAGCGAACGGGTGAGATCCTGAAGAACCGCGTGGATGGGAAGGGTGTCCATGGGCGTATGGCCCTGGAATGTTCCCGGGGTGTCGCCAGGGTGACCCCTCATTGGGAGACGGCTGCCTGGATGCGCTCTGCAGCATTGGCCATGATATTTCTATAGAACAACGCGTAGTCAAAGGGATGGTAAACGCCTTGGGGGAATGCGCTCAGCGGTGAAGCCAATAGAGAACCGTCTTTCGGGACGACCACAAGGCCGCAATCCTTGATCCTTGCCGAGGTGAATCCCGGACGGATGACAATGGTGCCATCATCCTGGAAAAAGGCCGACCCCATATTCATGGTCGCGGGTCCCGGCTTGTCTGTCGTGGTCCAGGTAAGGGGGTTGACCACATAGGTTCCGGGAATGATTGTCGGGGCCTTTTTCTGCTTGCCGGCCGCTACGGTGTTGTAGGTGACGATGCATTCGGTCTGACCGGGCAAATGGCAGATTTCAAGGGACGGGTTTGTGCGCAGATCTTCAGGGGTCACGGACCAGCCGATAAGGTAGGCGGCAACGAGACGTTTTTCCACACCGAGTGCCCCCCAATGCTCGGTCATCAGATCGGCGAGAATGTTCGATCCCTGACTGTGCCCGGCAAGGATGAAGGGTTTGCCCCCGTTGGAATTATCGAGATAATATTTCAGGGCCCGCCAGACATCGTCTTTGCCGTGGGAAATAATAATGTTTTTCTCTTTTTCCGGCAGGGAGAGGCCGGCCAGATTCATCTGACGGTATAACGGAGCGTACAGATTGGCCTGGATACTGAAAACACTCGCCTGCGTGGTGAGGGTCTTTTGGGCCTTGGCACACATTTGGTCATCGGTAACATCCATGAGCCATCCCTTATCGCCGGTATTCACGGTCGGATAGACCCAAAACACATCCACGGAATACTGGTCCGGGACATCAGGCAGGGCCAGCCAGTTGGCGGACTGTGAATAATCCGGTCGGGTCGGTATGTCTTCGGGGGTGAATTTGGAAAGTTCCGTTTTTCCTGTACCAGGATAACAAAGGAGGATCGCGAACGCGACCAGGGCCAGTACTCGACAGGGAATCAGGGGGAGGACTTTTTTCATGGGTACCGGAGGGGTTGGAGTGTGGACATGGAGGCCGGAACTATGGTTGGTCCGTGGCTTGATTGGCGAGGTGTTTTTCGTATTCCACAAGATCGTCCTGGACCATTTTCAGACACAGTGCGACAACGGCGGCGTCATCGAGCTGGCCGATACCGGGAAGAAAATCCGGGATCAGGTCGATGGGGTTGAGGACGTACAAAAGGGTGAAGGCGATGGCCGCGACGCTTCTGAAGGGAATGTCTCGGTAGGTTCCCGTGTAGTAGTCCCTGACCATGGAGATCAGCAGGGTGATGTCGGTCAGGAATTTGTGCAGGGGGCCGTCTTGGGCAGCGAGTTTTTGGATGGTTTCCGACTCCTTGAGGACACGGGCGAAATCACTGTTCCCGAGTTTCTCGGCCCTGGAACGGATATAGTCATTGTCGATTTTGTCCAGAATAGATTTGACGTCCATGCGATCATTTCCCGTGACGGCAGGGGAGCGGTCCGATTGTTGTTATACCTTGTTCAAAAAAGAATACGTGCCTCCCACATGGGCGTCAACAGGAAGGTCGATCCGTGCGCGTAGGAGGACATCCATAGGTTTGCGGTTTGGCGGCACCGGGCATATATGACCGCCAAGTCCACCTTTTTTTGTAACTGGAAGGGCAAAAGCCGATCCATCCCTCCAATATTTCCGGAAAGTATATGCAATCCATCGGTATTCTCGGGGGATCTTTCAATCCTCCCCACATCGCACACCTCCGTTTGGCCCTCGAGGTGCAAGAACAACTTCCATTGCCCCGGATAGACCTGGTCCCGGCGGCCACCCCCCCCCACAAAAAGGTCGGGAGTCTGTTGCCTTTCTCCGAAAGATGCAGACTCCTTTGTGACTCGGTGAGGGAACTTCCCGGCATCAGGGTCAACGATCTCGAATCACGGCGCAAGGGCCCCTCCTATACCTATGATACTCTGGGGGAGTACAAACGGACCGAGCCCGGAAAGAGGCTGTTTTTCATCATGGGCAGTGAAGACCTGGTCCATTTTCCCTCCTGGTACAAAGGGGTCCAGCTGACCGCTTTAGCCCATCTGGTCATTGTTTGCCGGGGGGGATTGGACCGTCTGGATTCGAATGGGCTGGTCCAAACGTTGTGGCCTGGGAGCCGTATGACCCCGTCGGGGTGGAGGCTGCCAGAGAACAGACTGGATGTGTTTTTTGTTGGAATGGACCGACTGGACATCAGCTCCTCTCTGGTCCGCGAAAAATGGGTAAGAGGACAGAGTATCCGGTATCTGGTTCCTGAACCGGTGGAAAACTATCTAGGGGAACACAGAACCCGTGTCGCGAGGATTTGGGGAAAAGGTGGAGCGATAAACACGTGTACAGGGAAAAATCCGTAGGGGGTTCCTACGTTTTTTGGGTCCTGAACACGACCCCTTCCGGTGTTATAGTCCCTGTCTTGTCCCCGGGAAATTGCACTTTCTTGCCCGTTGCCCGCTGTTGCCAGAGCTCGTCCAGCTTGAAGATGGAAGCGGCCAGGGGCTGCCCCGGCCCCATGGACTCCAGGGTATGCTTGATCAATCGATAACGTTCGGCCCTGTCAAGGCTGGACAGATGGGAGGGGAGGAATTTTTCCCGGTGGCCCAGATGGTCCGTGATCCGATGGTCCCAAAATATTCGGTCGGCCTGACCGCATTTCCATAGCTGGTTCACGGTTCCGAGGAACCCCGGGTTCTCCTCGAGGAACAGGGGAAGGATATTCCAGCGGACCCGGTTACGCAAAAACGAGGTATCCGTATTGCTCGCGTCCTCTTCCCAGCCGATGCCGAGATGGTCGAGAAAACCCTGCAGGGTCCTTTTGGGCGTTCCAAGAAGGGGACGAAGGAGGTGGCGGTCGCCGTCATACCCCTGCATCCCGGCCAGCGCGGGCCAGCCCGTTCCCCGGATCAATCGCATGAGGACATCCTCGGCAAGATCATCGGCCTGATGGGCCGTGAGAATGAACGCGGCACCGTACTCGGATCTGACCGTTTCCAGGAATCGGTACCGCTCTCTCCGTGCGGCCTCTTCCAATCCCTGACCGGTTTTTCGGGCTATGGACGCGATCTCTTTGGACGCCCCCCAAAAGTCAATTCCAAGCTTCCTGCAGGTCTGTTCTGCAATTTTTTGTTCCCGGCCGGACTCGGGCCTGAGCATATGATCGAGATTGGCCCCAACCAGTCGCAGATTCAGCCGGGGGGCCAGGATATGGAAAATGCACAGCAACGCGGTGGAGTCGACTCCTGTAGAATAGGCAACGATCAGGGTCGCACCATTGAGCCGAACACCGAGTTCCTTGGCCACAAACCGTTCGATCCCCAAACAGAAATGGGCCCATTGTGGGGCGAGGTCTTGAAGACGCGGGCAGGTCATCTCAGACAGGAATGTCCCATTCTTTGAGCGTGGTGTCGATGTAGTCCATCATGAAATCCCTTTGCTCCTTGGTCGCATAGGCCACACAGGAACAGCGCAGGATCTGCCGGGCCCGGACCAGAAACTCGAGCTGGATCCAGTCCTTGCCCGTTTCCACGGCCATGTAAAAGGGGCCACAGGAGTCGGCATGCTCGATCTGCTCGGGGCCCATGAGGGTGTCCGGGAGGGGAATCTGGAAAAGCTGGGGAATGGAGCAGCCAAACCCCCTTTCTGCAAACCGGGTATTGATGGTTTCCATCTGCTCGGGTGTGAATTCGTCGATCTGGTAAGAACGCATGAGGATTTCCTTGGGTAATGATTGGCGATTGACAATTATGGCTTACTTCCGCTGAAAATTCTGTCTGCTGCGGGGTTGGTCAGGGCATGTCCCGGTTTTTCGCCCCGCGTGTGCGTCTTCCGGAACATTTTCATTGTCCAGATTGAACATCCGTCGGGTATCGTGGATGCATTTGGTGATCGTTCCCTCTTCCATGCTCCGGCGTTTGAGATAACCGATGGGCTCGCAGTACAATTTGCCGATAAGTGAGTGGGCCAGGACATGGAGGGCCTCGTTCAGCTCCGGTGAGACATCGGGGCCGAGGGTTTTGAGGGTTTTTTTTATCTCCCTTTCCGCAATGGTTTCTCCCCGCTCCAGAAGGTCCACGATGGTCGGTTTGAGGGCCAACGATTTAAGCCACAGAGCGAACGTTTCCACCTCCTCCTTGACGATGAGTTCCGCCTTACCCGCTTCCTCCTTACGCTCGGCCAGGTTTTCTTCGACCACCTCCTTGAGATCGTCGATATCGTAGAGATAGACATTGTCCAACCCGTTCACGTCGGGATCGATATCCCTGGGAACGGCGATGTCGATGAAAAACATGGGCCGGTGTCTGCGCTTCTTGAGCACCTTCTTGATATCCCTTGCCTGGATGACCGTATGTTGTGACCCCGTTGAACTGATGACGATATCCGCGTCCGGAAGATGGTCGGTCAATCCCTCGAAAGGCACGGCCGTTCCATCAAATTGGTCGGCCAGCTCTTCTCCCTTGCATAACGTCCGGTTGGCAACGGTTATCCCCTTGATGCCCGCTCGCAAAAGATGGGTGGCCGCGAGCTCTGCCATCTCTCCAGCCCCCACGAGCATAGCCCGTTGGGGTGCAAGGTCCCCGAAGATCTTTTTGGCCAGCTCCACGGCAGCATAGCTGATGGAAACCGCATTCGATGCAATAGCCGTTTCCGTACGCACCCGTTTAGCCACCGAAAAAGCCTTGTGCAGTGCGCGGCTGACGACCACCCGTGCGCTACCGTGCTCAACGGCCTTACGGTAGGCCTGCTTGAGCTGACCGAGGATCTGGGGCTCGCCCAGGACCATGGAGTCGAGGCTGGAAGCCACGGTGAAGAGATGCTGGATGGCTCCGAGCCCCTGATGGGTATACACGTGGTTCCGGATGGTTTCCGGGTCAAAGGAACATGAGGTCCCCCAGAAAGAGAGGACCTCTTGGATTGGATTCCTGCGGGGATCACCGACAACGAGGAATTCGACCCTATTGCACGTGGACAGGATCAGGGCTTCCTGGATCGGACCGTCAGGTCTGACCAATCCCTGTGCACAGGGATTGCAGTCCGGAAGCGCCAGCTTTTCCCTGACAGATACGTCGGCGGTACGGTGGTTGAGACCTATGAGATAGATGCTTTGATTCATTATGGACAATGGTTGGTATGGAAGATGTAAGATTACGTGTTAGGGAATACGGGGTAAGGGGTAAGGACAGTACGCAGGGCGCAGGTCGGCATATGCCGCCTGTCTCCCTTGTCCCTGTTGTTCACATCTGGAACCTGTGGTGCGTGGGCATGAAGAAATTGATGAACAACATGGATGCAACCACTAGAACAAAAACCCATATGGCCATCTTGGCCGGTTTACGACCATTCCAGCCCAGGGCCAGCCTCTGGTGGAAAAGATAGGCAAAGACCAGCCAAATGAGCAGGGAAACTATTTCCTTGGGATCCCAGCTGAACATCCGTTTCCAAGTGAACGCGGCCCAGATGAATCCGCTCAATATGCCGACCGTGTACAGGGGGAATCCGACCATGACACTTACGTGGTTCACACGGTCACATGTATTCAAGGACGGGAGATCCTTGGAAAATCCCTTGAGACGTGACTTGGTCTTTATTTTTTTTTCCAAATACAAATAAACGGCACCGGATCCAAAGGCCATGGCCAGCAGGGCGATGCTCAAGAAGAGGGAACCGATGTGCAAGCCGAACCACAGCCCGCCCAGGGTCTGCGGGATGGGTTGCGTTGAGGGGGAGATGGCCAGGGACGACGTGAACACGATAAGCGCGAGAGGGGGGGCGATCAGAGCGAGAAATTCCATGCGCAACAGCCACCAGAACCCAAAAAAAATGGCCAGAAAACTCCAGGCGAGTAGACTGAAATAAAAGGGTCCCTGACCGCTCCCCAAACCATTCGACCCCAACCATGCGAAAAGGAGGTCGACCGAGTGCAGCCCAAAACCGGAAACCGTGGCCCAGATGGAAATCTTTTTGAGTATGTCGCGTTGGGCCACAAGACCGGAAAGAAACAGGAGCGCGCCGCCAAAGTACAAAAAGGCGATACACAATTCAAAGAGACGGAAAGAGGTCATTGGTCAAGGCTCCAATGGAAGGGTGGAGTTGTTCGGGCAAAAGGGCCAAAAGGATAGAATGGACGGCTCCCATATCCCTGTCTCGAATAGCCGTGATCAGTGGGGAGTCAACCAGTGATCTGAAACACTCGGCATTGTCGTCGCAGCACAGGCCCAGGGGGAGCAGGGCGTGTCTGATCCTCCCCAGAAGCTCGAGCAGGAGTTCATATTCTTCTCCAAACCGACAATCAAGCTCCTGTCTGAGCCTTTTGCACAGGGCCGGGGACTTACCTGAGGTGGATAGAGCCAGGAGCAGGTCTCCCCGTTGGATGAGCGATGGAAGGACCACATCGCCTGCCTCCGGATCATCGGTGATATTACACAAAATACCACGCTTTTTGCAGTCATGGGCGATCGTTGCGTTGAGGCCCCTGTCGCTGGTGCAGGCAAAGACCAGATCGGTCCGGTCCAGATCCCCGGGAGTGGGGCCGCGCTGTTCAAAAACGAGTGCCGGATGTTTCTGCGTCAGCTCCAGCAATCCGGGATCAGGGGGGAACCGGTCCAGGGCGAGCAGCCGGCCGGGATCGGCTGCCAAGAGAGTCTTTATCTTCCGGATTCCGACCCGGCCCACGCCAACGACCATGCAGGATTTGTCGTGGAGATCGAGAAGGAGGGGATAATAGCGCATGGCCGGGACCTCTAGCAAAGCCGTAACGGGGTGTAAATGCAAGAGTGGAGATCCCGGATCAATTCCGGGACAACGATATATTCCGATCTGCGTACTGTGCGCTGACTCCTCGCTACTGGATTTGTCGGGTCGTCCATTCTCGGTGCTCCAGTCAGGGGGCTGGGGTCACCCCGAAAATTTTCCGCATGCTGCCAGCCGCACCCCGGCCTTGGGACAGACGTCTTCCAGTTCACATTGACCGCACCGTGGCCCCCTTGCCGTGCACACCTCACGCCCAAAAAGGACCATGCAGTGGTTGATGTCCCCCCAGGATGTCTTCGGGAATAATGGCATGAGATCTTTCTCGATCCGTACCGGATCCGTCGAGCCGGTAAGGCTGAGTCGTAGGGAGATCCTCTTTACGTGCGTATCCACGGCGATCCCCTCGTGTATGCCGAATGCGTTGGACAAGACAATGTTCGCAGTCTTTCTTGCCACGCCCCCCAGGGTGACAAGTTCTTCCATGGTCCTGGGAACGTCCCCGTTGAAGTCTTCCATGATGGTTGTAGCCGCATGGATCAGGTTTTTGGTCTTGTTTTTGTAAAATCCGGTAGAATAGATAACCTTTTCGACCCTTCCCGGATCGGCCTTGGCCATGGACGAAGGATCGGGCCAGGTGGCAAAAAGTAGGGGGGTGACCATGTTCACCCGTTCGTCGGTACATTGGGCCGAAAGCGCCGTCGCCACGAGCAGTTCCCATGGGTTCGACCAAACCAGGGCCGAGGTGGGGTGGGGATAACGTTTTTTTAGGCGCTGGAGAACGATAGCGGCCAACAATTCCCTGTCTTCGGTGTCTCTATATCCATTATTTCTTGAGCTCAATACGTTCTCCTGGTTGCATGACTATCGGCCATGTGGACGGGGCGTGTTTTTGGACGAGGCGTGCAAACTTTTGGGGCTCGGAGTCCAGCCCCGGAAAGGTTCCCCAATGCATGGGTACGGCCATACGACATTTGAGCAGGGCGCAGGCCTTTGCTCCCTGGTAGGCATCCATGGTAAAGACATCTCCTGTGGGCAGGAGTGCGAGATCGATGGGGTAGAGTTCCCCCCAGAGCTCCATGTCCCCGAAAATGGAGGTATCGCCCGCATGGTATACGGTGAATCCGTTGTCCAACCGGATGATGAAACCGACCGGGGTGCCGGTGGCACACGAATGGAAGGCCTGGATCATGGTTATCTCTATTCCCTCGAAACAAACGGTTCCACCGATATTGAATCCGATCCCATTGAGAATTTGGTTCCGATCGATTCCCTGCTGCATGAACGAACCGGCCAGTTCGACCTGGGCACCGAAAACGGCACCGGTCTTCTTGCACAATTCGAGCGCGTCACCCAGGTGGTCATCATGGTCATGCGTGGCCAGGACCAGGTCGGCCCTGTCGATGTCCCCGGCGGAAATATCCGCCCTCGGATTCCCCAAAAACCAGGGGTCGATGAAGATGGTATGCTTGGGGGTGGTTATCTCGAAATTTGCGTGGCCGTGCCAGGTCAGTAGATAGGACATGAGAAACCTCCGTGATAAGAAGTAAGGCGCCGTGGAGACGAATAAAATTGCAACATGATTGTTCCAGATTTGATGCCGAACAGGTGTAGAAATTTTTGAATGGATTGGCAATCCACAAACCAGATGCGACTGCAAAAAATACCTCCGTCGCCAAATCCCGAAAAATCATGAGAGCTAACTATCTGTTTTTACTTAAAACTTAATAACCTAAAACCTAAAACAGCCTGCAAAAAATACTTTTTGCAGGCACATCAAACCAGCAGGAAGAGAAAAAAGCAATCCGGTTTTGGCTTTTTGGCCCACAAAAACGGGGCTGGAAAATTGTAAAAAAATCAAGTAGCAACTGATCCTGTTTTGCTCCCTGTTTTGCTCCATTGTTAATAATTCGGTCTGATCCGACCGAATATTGAGCACGAGAGTATTCTTTATTCCGGACAAGTTGGGCTCTTTTGACGACAAGCCCCTTCACTGAGTTATTGATGGAACGTATCGATCTTTAAGGATAGGGTGATGAAGGAAAAAATCCAACAAATCATAACGACATTCTCCGGAGCGGTCGTCTCGGTCATGGGGACCATGGCCCAGGTGCAGGCCACCCCTGGAAAACCGTTCACCAAAAAAGCTGGTCCGGCAACAGGGGACATCTCCGGAATCATCGGTATGTCCAATTCAAACGGCCTGGGCAAGGGGTCCATGTCCCTGACCTTCACCAGCAGTTCGGCCTTGGGGATCGTCGGCAAGATGGTCGGAGAGAATGTTACGGAATTGAACCAGGATGTTGTGGATGCGGTCGGCGAAATAACCAACATGGTGTGCGGCCAGGGCCGCAAGGGCATGGCCGATCATGGTGTGGTCTATTCCGGAGCCATCCCTTCGGTCGTTACCGGTCCGGGACACACGATCAAACATGTCTCCACGGCCTCGGTTTTGGCCATCCCCTTTGGAACGGAGTTTGGTCCGATCACCATTGAAATCTGTTTTGGATAATTTTTGGATAGGTTGAAAAATCATAGAGCCTGGTCCCAACGGAGTGTGTAATGACGGTTACGGTACATTTTATTGAAGGTGATGGTGTCGGTCCAGAAATCTGGCAGGCCGCCAGGCCGATTATCGATGCGGCGGTGCGGTCCGCATATCCGGACGGACGGGCCATCGATTGGGTAGAACTTCTGGCCGGAGAAAAGGGGCTGAGGGAATCCGGGGAGTATCTGCCCAAAGAAACCCTGACGGGTCTGCAAGGATCTCCCTACGCCATGAAGGGGCCCCTGACCACCCCGGTCGGTTCGGGATTCCGCAGTCTGAACGTGACCCTGCGCCAAGGCCTCGACCTGTATGCATGTATCCGACCGGTCCGGTATTTCAAGGGCATCCAGTCTCCGGTCAAACATCCGGAGCTCGTGGACATGGTCATTTTTCGGGAGAACACCGAAGACGTGTATGCGGGTATCGAGTGGGAATCCGAGAGTGATGGTGCAAAGAAGCTCATCGGTTTTCTCCAGGAAACCCTGGGTACCACCCTGGACCCGACCTGTGGGGTGGGGATCAAACCCATGACCCCCAAGGGATCCAAGAGGCTCGTGCGTCGGGCCATCCGCTTCGCCCTCGACCAGGGCCGCAAAAGCGTCACGTTGGTGCACAAAGGAAATATCATGAAATACACCGAAGGAGCGTTCCGCAAATGGGGGTACGAACTGGCCGCTGAAGAATTTGCTGGAACGACCTTTCCAGAGGGGGAATCCATGGGGGGGGGAGTACTTGAGATAAAGGACAGGATCGCCGATGCCATGTTCCAGGAAGTCCTTGTGCGCCCGGCGGAATACGATGTCCTCGCCACGACCAATCTGAACGGAGACTATATTTCCGATGCGCTGGCCGCCCAGGTTGGCGGACTCGGCCTGGCTCCCGGTGTGAATATGGGAGATAGTCTGGCCCTTTTCGAACCGACACACGGCACGGCCCCAACCATAGCCGGCCGGGATCTGGCCAATCCGGGGAGTCTTATCCTTTCCGGAGCTATGCTCCTGGACCACATTGGATGGAATGCGGCCGGTGATCGTATCAGGGATGCCGTGGAAAAGGTCATCAGCGATAAACGGGTCACCGTCGACCTGGCCGGCCAGATACCAGGAGCGACCCAGATAGGGTGTGCAGAATTCGGTGATCTGGTGGGAAAGGCCTTGTAGAACGTTCCGGCCCCGACCAAATGCTCTCTTGACGTCCCCATCCCGGTGGTGGGGACGTTTTTTTATGGCCACCGCGCAAAAGGGCCTGGTGTGTTGCCCCTTTTCCTACTCTAGGGTAGTGTCGATGAAAAATCAGCGGGGGGAAAGGTTCATGACCAACGCGCTCATCTTGCAAATTTTGCTCATTCTAAGTGTCGGCTGGATGCTCGGATATCTCTTCTCGAGATTCAACCTCCCCGGAATGCTTGGACAACTGGTAGCCGGAGTGGTTCTCGGCCCCCCGGTCCTCGGCTTG
Source organism: Desulfoplanes sp. (assembly GCF_054921335.1). NCBI lineage: Bacteria > Pseudomonadati > Thermodesulfobacteriota > Desulfovibrionia > Desulfovibrionales > Desulfoplanaceae > Desulfoplanes > Desulfoplanes sp. The sequence continues at coordinate 15,977 of NZ_JBUDSQ010000031.1, forward strand.
ATACATGCGTCCCAACCAATTGAATTCATAGCTGATCTTGGGATATTTTTTGTCATGTTCCATTCAGGTATGGAGATGGATCCCCAGGAACTCTTTGAACACCTCGGCCCGTCTTTGGCCGTTGCCTGTGGCGGATTTTTTCTCCCCTTTGGTCTTGGTTTCGGTGCATGCATACTTTTCGAAGGGACACTCTTCCAGTCCCTTTTTACCGGTCTGGGGGTGTCCATAACCGCCATTGCCGTGCAGATGGTCATTCTCCACTCCATGCGCATCAATCAGACCAAACTCGGCCACATCATCATTGGAGCGGCCATTGCCGACGATATCATTGCCCTGATCGCATTGTCCGTTCTCTGCGGTATCGCCAAGACGGGGACGTTTGAACCCTTTGCCGTTCTCGTGATCATGGTCAAGGTGACGGTCTTCTTCGTCCTCACCTTTATCGTCGGCTATTTTATCATGCCCAGGTTCACCCGCACATTGCATGACCGGGAAGGGCGCGCCTTCACCTTTGCCATGATCCTCGCCCTGGTTCTAGCCTATCTCGCCGAAATCGCCGGACTCCACCTGATCATAGGTGCCTTCCTGGCCGGGCAGTTTCTCCGCCGGGGCATCCGCGACGATCATCTGTTTTTGTCCATGCTCGACCGTTTTTTTGGATTGAGCTACGGGTTTTTGATCCCTGTTTTTCTGGCCTCCCTCTCTTTCCATCTCGTTTTATCCTGGGAGCCGATGTTTCTCGTTTTTGCCCTGACCATCACGGCCGTTGCGGTGGTGGGCAAGGTTTTCGGCTGCGGCTTGGGATTGGCCGCATGCGGATTTTCCACCTGGGAGTCGGCCATTGTAGGATTTGGGATGAATGGCAGGGGGGCGGTCGAATTGGTGATTGCCACGGTAGTGACCACCTTGAGCAAGCAACTCATGGCATCGGGGGTGATTGTCTCGCCCCTGCTGACCCAGACCCAGTTCTCCGCCCTGGTCCTCATGGGATTTGTGACCACCCTTATTACCCCCATGACCCTCAAATGGTCGGTCATGCGTGCCTGCCAAGCGGATGAAAAGGCGGAATTCTGTACCTTGTGGCGGACCTCCCAGGTGCCAACGGCCACCTGGCCCGTACACAAATGATACAGCGCTCTCCCCGCTCAATCAGTTCCGGTCATTTTGGCCACCCCTATGCGGGCTTGATGCCGACAAGGACGATGGGCTCCAAGGAGACAACATTCTTGCCTTTTTGACATCTGCGCTCCAAAACGACTTGTTCGATACCCCCCTCTCTCAGTGCTCCGGGCACCCCCATAGATAGCCGCGTTCATCTGCTCCTTTGATGTTGCCCCCCCCTCACCAAATCCGATCGATCCCGGCTCCGGCTGCTCCAGGCCAACTCGGCGGCTGACGCGCCAACGCGTCAGCCGCCGAGGAGAGATTCCGGACGGTATGTTCGACTTTGCGGACCACACTTGTCATACCTTTTGGACGTGACGGCCCCCTTTCTCCCTTGAGGATTCGCCCCCCAGCTTGACGGGTTCACATTCCCCGTCGAACGGCTTGGCCTCTTTTCTTCCCTTTGCCCTAATCTGACTGCCCCGATGTGCCTGCAAAAAAATAGATTTTTGCAGGCAGGGTTATGCTTTAAGTTAAAAATTTTAAGTAAAATCAGATTGTTACAAAATTTATTTTTGAGCTTGAACCTCGATTTTCGACTTTTTTCAGGAGCATCTGCCCCCCTCTGTAATACATTTTCTATGACCCAATCCCTCCGCTTGTGTTCCAGTTTTATAACCCCACAACGGTGACCATTCGTACTTACATGTTCGTTTTTCAATTAAAAACCGATGTAGTTCATAATTTTTGTCATACAAATATAGTATACTCTTGTTCAAAATAGATTTTTATGTGTTGGATATCGAGAAATAGTGGATCATTTTTTCGAAGAGTGTACGTATTTCTCTCAAATTATAGAATGATTGATTGATTTTTTTTTGAAAATTACTTGCTTTTTTTTGTAGGAAGGATAAAATAACACGAAATTTTAGATATAGAACAAAGTTTTGTATCTAAAATTTTACCGGTCAAAAAACGGTCCTGAACGACATAGATCGGTTGATATATCTCGGTCTGATTGAACATGTTTACAATATCTAAACAAAAGGAGTGGTGACGTGAAAATGTCTACGTGGGCATTGGGAATGATTGTCGTGGCTGGATGTCTTTGCCTCCTCATCCTTGTCGAGCAACAAGGACAGACCGCAGAAGCCCAGAGTCAATGTGTCCTCTGCCACACGAGTCCCGTGAAGTTGATCAAGATAACACGGGAAATCAACAAGAACAATCCGGTTAAGGAAAACGCTAAAAGCAAGGGAGAGGGGTGAGGCGGCGCCGTGGAGCAGTTGGCTCCACACGAAAAAATCTATGTGGATGAAGCCTTTCTTGAGGACGAAAACCATGGGCAGATCGGTTGCCAAGAATGCCATGGCGGGGATCCTGACAATCCCGATTGGAAGACCGCCCATGTTGATGTCATAAAGGACCCAACGTTTCCCGACCCCGAGGAGAGTTGTGGTGATTGCCATGATGACATCACCGAGCGCAATGGGTGCAATCTCCATGTGAATCTGGCCTCGATCCATAAAACCCTCAAGAAACGGTGCGATCCGAAATGCAGTATATGCTCAAAGATAGAAAAAGCGCGGGAGAAGCATTGTGCGTCCTGCCACAGCAGTTGTGGACAATGCCACGTGAGCCGTCCCGAATCCGTCAAAGGAGGGTTGCTTGAAGGGCACGTGTTCAAAAAACGCCCGCCCATGCAACAGGTTTGTACGGCATGTCACGGCAGTCGCATTGGCGACGAATTCCTTGGCATGAACGAGAACATTCCTTGTGATATACATAAGCAGAAATATTTCAAGTGCAGCAAATGCCATACGGCCTGTGAGATGCATGGCCAGGAAAATGGTTGTTGCAGCAGGTACCATGTTGAAAACGGCCCCAAATGTTTGCAATGTCACCAGGACATCTATGGTGATGATGCACCGAACCTAGAAACCCATGAAACCCACCAGGACCTGGTCAGCTGTCAGGTCTGTCACTCAATGCCTTACAAAAACTGCTATAGCTGCCATGTGGCCTGTGACAAAAAGGGGGTCGCCTATTTCGAAACAAAGGAATCGAGCCTTGGATTCAAGATCGGCCTCAATCCTTTGCAGTCCGCGGCAAGACCGGAATTATATGTGACGGTGCGCCATATTCCGGCGGACAAACATAGTTTCGACCACTACTGCGGCAACGCCCTGACCCGTTTCGATTCCCTGCCCACGTGGAAAATGACGACCCCGCACAACATCAGACGTCAAACCCCGCAAAACAAAAAATGCAACAATTGTCACGGCAATGAAGAACTCTTTCTGATCAAAAATGACGTGAGCCCCCAGGAATTGGATGCCAACATGGACGTCATCGTGCCATTGGCTTCAATACCCACGGAAATAGACGAGTAGTATATTCCAGACGTACACGTGTTACACCAATCTAGTAAGGAGAAGTACGATGAAGAGACATGGTTTAGCGATTGTGATTGGACTTTGTTTGGCTTTTTTTATGGGTGGGCAGTGCTTAGCAAAGGACATGACCGCTGCTGACTACAAGCAGGAAGCAAAGAAGGTTATCAAGGTGATCTCCGTTCAGGATGCCAAGGAGATGCTTGACAAGGGAGGCTGCCTTTTTCTGGATTGCCGGACGGCCAAGGAGTATAAGATGGGACATATCCCTGGCGCGGTTTTGCTCCAGCGGGGATTGATCGAATTCTACATGGCCAAGAAAGTGACCGATAACAAAGATGCCCGGATCGTTGTCTATTGTAAGTCCGGAGGACGCAGCTGCTGTGCCACAAAAACGCTCAAGGAGATGGGGTACGACCAGGCACTGAGCATGAATGGTGGATGGAAGGCTTGGCTGACTTCCGGGTACCCCATCGACTAGGTGGCTCTGCCGCCCGGTTTGGCATGTGATTCCTGTCGGCCATGATCAAACGAAAAAAAGGCACCGGAAACCCACTGGGTTTCCGGTGCCTTTTTTTCGTTGTATGGAATGGACAGGGGGTGTGCTACGTCCTGACCATGAGGACGTGGAAGCGACAGGTCCTGTCCTGGCTGGCGACGTAGCCGTTCTCGAGATCGACAAACCAGGCCGCGGTGAAGGTTCGGGTGTCGGCGGACCAGAACCACTTTCCGTCCGTATCGAAAACAGCGGGCATGCACAGGTCTTCCGGAATGTTTTTGGGCTGGATCAAGGAGATCAATTCTTCCACGGTCGGCAACCTCCATGGATTGTCCGGTAGAGTCCTGTCCTGATTGCGGTCCTTGAGATATTCGTTGGCCTCGTCCCAGGTCAACGAGAAAGGTGAAGGTGATCTCGACCAGACAAGATTGGTCGCCCGATCCCTCCACCCATTGGAAACCGGATCGAAGTGGTTGGTTACATGGCGCAATGGACGGGCGAGTCCATCAACATTGAAAGCCCTTTGCGCTGTCACGGGTCCGGTCCGGATCGGGGTTGCGCGCACTTTTTTGTAATGGTCGGTAGTTTTGATGGGTTTGGGTCCGTCAACCAGGCGGCAAACAGCTTCCTGATTATCTTCCCATGTCCGGTGGAGCCGATCCAGTTCCTTCTGCATCTCGGATATCTTGAAAAACCGTTTGGCAGGATCATGGTGCAGGCAACGGGCAAAAAAACCGCTCCATTCCTTGTCCAATACAAGTCCAGTCACCTTTCGGTCTCTGGGGTCAAGAAACAATCGCCCGGTGAGCATCCTGAAGATGACCATGCCCGCAGAATAGATGTCCGAGCGTTGGTCGGCCCTGTCGGGATCCTCTTCCTGCTCGGGAGCGGTGTAGTAGGGGGATCCGATTTTAAGATTGGACGGCCCCCCGTGTCGGCGCTCTCCCCTGAGCCTGGACAATCCGAAATCGATGAGTTTTATCCTGTCCTGGCCGGTGATCATCATATTGAACGGTTTGATGTCCCTGTGGATTATCCCGGCATGGTGGAGTCTGGCCAGAGCACCGAGTATGTCCCGGCCGTACCGGAACACCCGCGAAGGCCCCAGAGGTCTACTCGGCTCTTCCACCCTATAGGTTTCCCCGATGACCGTTCCCAGGTTCTGACAAAAATACTCCATGACCATGAACAGACGACCCCTGTGGTCGCGGCCCGTGTCCCACACAGAAGCAATAGTCGGATGGGAAAGATGCCCCATTATTCTCGCCTCATGGGTGAATTGGCGTTCTACCTCCTCTTTTCCCATGAGGTCTTCAAGCATATCGTTGGGGTCCAACAACTTGAGGGCCATGATCTTGCCGAGTTCGGGCCGGAGGACCTTGAATACTCGGCCCATGCCGCCACGGCCCAGCAGACCGAGGATTTGATAATTTCCGATGTATTTCATGACAATAAAAGACGCTCCCCATAAAAATCCGGGAATCCCAGTTCCTTTATCTTGGCCACTGTCTTGTCGGCATCATAGGGAACACGGTAGACCCCGATAGTGTTTCCTTTTTTGTCCCATACGACGTACTTGGCGTTCCGGTCCCTGTCGCGTGGTTGTCCCACGCTGCCCACGTTGACAATGCATTTCTCATAGTCCAGCGCAAATTTCCCCTCTCCGAGAATGCTGGATTCGACGTTGCCGTTGTTCAGTCCTTCCAAAACGAGTTCATGGGTATGGCCGACAAAGGCAGGACTGTGGCTCAGCCCGGCCAACCGTTTGGCAAGTGTTTCACCAGACATCTGGTAAAGATACACGAATGGAGATTTTGGAGGAAAACCGTGGACAAAAAGGCCGTCGTCCACAATCAGATTTCTGGGAAGGGTGGCCAGAAAATCCTTGGATTCCCGAGAAAGCATCTCCCGCATGCGCAGTACATTTGCCCTGGTCTTGGGGTTGAACCAGGACAGGGAGCGGTCGTGGAGCACACCCATTTCATGGTTGCCCACAACCGAGGGGATGGATCGATTACGGAACAACCGGACGACCTCTTCGGGATTGGGACCATACCCTACCAGATCGCCCAAACAGACAATCCGGGCAATCCCACGTCCGTCAATGTCCGCAAGCACCGCCTCCAGCGCCTCGAGGTTGGCGTGGATATCAGAGATGACAGCCAACGGCATGGTTTGATTACTCCAGGGTCACCGGTGTCTTGAACCCTTTGGGCTTGATGGCCAGGACCGAGCAGTCGATTTCCTGGAGAACTTTTTCCGCGGTGTTGCCGATGAAAAAACCGGCGACTCCGGTCCGGCAGACCGTTCCCATGACTACCAGATCGATGTTCTCTTCGACGGCCTTTTTGGGAATCAGGTTCCCGGCCTTTCCCTTGATGAGGTGGATACGGGGCTCGATACCCCGGAGGTCCTGATCGTCCAGAACCGTCTGCAATCGTTTCTTGTGCTCGTCACGCATCTCCACAACCAGACTGTCCACGGTCTCGTTGGCGAATTCCTGTCGGCCCCGTAACGTTCCTTCCATGGGCAGTCTCCAGCAGTGGATGACATGCAGCTCACTTTTTTCTTCGTGGGCAATGGATGCTGAAAGATCCAATATCTTGGAGTTGAGCCCATGCCGGGTTTCATCCACCGGGTCAGGATCCACCGCGGCCATTATTTTGGAACAAATCCGTGGTCTTGTCGATTTTTCGACCCATACCGGACAGGGACATTTACGCAACAAATGCATGGTCGTGCTCCCATACAGAGCAGTCCGGGCGAACCCATCCTCCTCGGCGGTCGTCATTACCAGATCGTGGTCTGCGCGCAAGACCTGGCGGATAAGTTCCAAAAACGGGGAACCGAACAAAAATCTCCCCTGGACATCGAGCCCTTCCTTTTTGAGAGGATCCAGAATGGTGTTCATTGAATTCTGGAACTCGACGGCCGCAAGTTCGTTGATGTCGATACGATAACTTGCGTTCAGTCGGGCGAAAACCCTGTCCGGAACCTTGGGGAGTACCCGTACCAAGGTCAACCGTCCCCGGTTCGCTCTGATGATGGATGTAGCCCGTTCCAGAATCTTTTCGTCGTCATTCTCCGTGAGAACGAGAAGGATGTTCGTGAACCGTTTCATATCTACTCCGTTTGCTTTGCCATGGGGTGGCTGGGACGCTCCTTTACGGTCCATTGTGCACCATTGGAGTTACGGGGTATGGACCACTTAGAAATTGTATAAATTTTATACTACCACAGGGCCGTTTTCACAGATAAGACTCCAAGATCCCATCGGGGTGATTTTTCCGGCTCCAGGCCCGGGATGGATACCTTTTGGATGATGTTCTTGTGTTCCCCGGGGTGTATCCTGGCCACCACCGTGAATTCTTGCGTGCCCAGGATGCCGGTCCCATTGGTCTCTTCCGGTTGGCGGTAAACGGTCAAACGCAGGGTCAGTTCCTTGACCGTTTCCCTGGGAGCGTGGTTGACGATCTTCCCCTTGAGGAAGAGTTGCAATGTCGTATCCAGCCGGAATCCCTCGAGAGCTATCTGGGAAGGAGCGATCGTCGAGGCCGCCCGCGTATGCAGATACTTGTTGCCCCCATAAACGAGCAGCCCGATGATTCCAATACTCACCCCGTAGACAAGAAAAAATTTTTTCAGCTTTGAAGGTTTTAAAAAGACCGCAACGAGAAGAAGAAGGATCAGAATAACGATGATGCGCATGGTTTTGTAGCCTTGGAGAGATAGAGGACGAAGGAAGGAATACACAGCTCAAGATACGCAGTGTACCAAAAAAACTGAGTAAAGTATGGCCATCAATACCGGATACAACATGGGCTTTTTGCTTTTAGGGCATCGGCCCGGACGGCCCAAAATCTAACACCTAAAGCGTAAAAATGTCTATCCCGTACTTCTTCATGAACCCTGAGGGATGATACGACTCTTTGGCCTTGCGTAGTCCCGGATCATTCAAATCCTGCTCCCGGTTGACTATGGACCTATCGCAACACGAGTGTTTGAGAAAGAGCCGGTTCATGGCCTGATAGATGCCTTTGTAGTTGGGGCACCCCTTTTCGAAATGGATGATCATCTGGTCATTGGGAGCGTGTTCCGCAATGGTATAGGCGACCATTTTTCCGTCAACCACGATCCCGGCCCCCAGAATGTTGTCCAAACGATCCCAATCGCGCATGACCTTGACGATAGCCCGGTTCTCCTTGTCCAGGGTGGAATCGGATTCCGCATTTTTCCACAGGAACCACTCCGTTTGCAGGGTCAGGGCCATTTCGATCTCCCCGGAGGCCAGGGCTACATATTCGTAGTCGTGATTCTTGACAAACTGGTTCACCAGATTCTTTTTTTTGTGATACTTCCGGCCCGCGAGTTCAATGAGTTCCGGGATGGAATAGAGATAGTCCCACTGCCCCCTGTCCTCGTCAACCCTGATCCCTTGTCCAGAGGAAGCGAGCATGTCCTTGAACCGCTCAGGAACCCTGGTCATTCTCGCATACTTGGCCACAACCTTCCTGAGAGATGACCGGTCCATGGTTTCCCAATTCCCTATGGGGGCCCATAAACAGGGATACGGATATTGTTGCATGATAAAGACCGCTTCAGGGGTAAAAGCCCAGGAAAGACCATACTCTTCCTGCCAGCCCCAAAGATTGATAAAGCTGTAGTCGGAGGTGATCTGTGGGCAGCTAGCCAGCAGTTCAAGATAGTCGGATTGTTTGTCCAGAGAAACGGGAGAAAAATGCAGGTTCAAGGCTGGGACCTCATCGGGGTTTGGCAGGAGCCGTTTTCAGTATATGGATTTTGCATCGGGCTTTGATACAAACAAAGAGCGCGTTTACCTGGTTGCGCCTTCGTCGCTTGCGTCGCGGTTTTTTGACGTTTTTCCCGCATTCAGGACGTGGGCATAGACCCGCTCCATGCGTACACCAAAGGTGTCCATCCCATATTTTTCCGCAAGAGATGCCGCATGGGCCGACATCTGCTGGCGCAGGCGGTCGTCTTCGAGCAGGATCCTGACCTTTTTCGCCCACACGTTCCTGTGTTCGGTGGTTTTGAACCCAGTGACGCCGTTTATGACAAAATCATCAATCCCACTCGCCCGCACGGCCACCACGGGCATCCCGCCGGCCATGGCCTCGAGGATGACCATGCCCTGGGTTTCCGAGGTCGAGGCAAAGACGAAGACATCTCCGAGAGTATAGTACAGGGGCATCCGCTCGGGGCTCACCGAGCCGGCAAAGATGATCGTATCCTGCAGCCCGGATTGTGTGGCAACCCTTGCGAGCCGTGTTTTTTCCGGTCCTTCACCAATCAGAACAAGCTTGAATTGTTTCGGGCAGTCCCGGGCGAGTTGATCGATGGCCTGCAAAAGAAAATCGATGTTTTTTTCCACACTGAGTCTCGAGGCACTCACCAGGACGAGCTCATGGTTTTTTATTCCCAGCCGGGCACGCAAATCTACACGCTCTGTTTTTGGGTATGGTCCGAATCGGTCCGTCTCGATGCCGGTGGGGACTACGAAAATAGAGGTCTTGACCCCAATCATGCGCAGATAGTGCTCGGAGGCCTCGGTAGGAACGACAACGGCGTCACACCGGTTACCGATCCGCCGAACAAGGGCATGGGCGAGAAAATTGCGGAACAGGGTTTTGGGCAGGGGCACGGCATAAGAATAGTACTCAAGCCGGGTATGATAGGTGTACACGGCGGGGATCTTCAGACGCCGGGCGATCCAGAGTCCCAGGGTTCCCATCCAGAAGGGGTGGTGGATATGGATGATCTCCGGGGAAAAGGTGCGTATTTTTTTAAGCGCGGCCAGGGAAAAGATGTTTGGCACGACAACACCCTTGTCAGCCGTGGGGCGGGTGAAGCAGGGAAGCCGGAAAACGTCCCGCTCGTGTTCGGTCGGGCTCTTTTGTTCGTACCTGGGCGCAACGATCAGAACCGCGTGTCCCAGCTTTTTGAGAACTGCGGCCAGACGATGGATGGCAATGGGTACCCCTCCGATAAAGGGGAGATAATTGTTGGTGAACATGGCCACCCGGATCGGCCGGCCGAGGTGGGGGTCTGCGGGCTGACTGTAGTCAGGGTAATAGTCGCGTTCCCGGAGAAAGAGGGAATGGAGCCAGTAGGCGCTCACGATCAGGCAGCAAACCACGAGCAGATAGTTGAGATACCCGACGTAAAAGAGCGAATGGATGAAGAACCAGAGGCTTTCGACAGTCCGGAAAAACCGGTGCTGACCGATGGATAATCTGACCGGCTCGATATGGACCTGGTCCCCACGTACATGCACCTTCACGTAATGGTAGAAACTCCGGTCGGTATTCATGATCAGACCGCCCCCCCCTCCAGTGACCACAAACCGGGTGTTCCCTGATTCTTGGACGGAAAAGAGGGGGAGATTGGACGAAAAAACCGCCTTCACCCTGGGGTCTTCGAGGAGGGGCATCAGTAGATCGCGGAATTCTTTGTCCGCCAGATAGTCTGTGTCCAGATCAAAGATTCCTTTTTTATCCACCGATAAAAGGGGGTGGCCGGTAAAGACGATGACATTATCGTTGGGTGCGACGTCGAGCTCTTCCTCCAGCCAGCGGGCCTGCCATTGGAAGGATGTCTTCCCGGAGCTGTCCAGAAAGACAAATCGGGTATTCGCGGCGGAAAAGGAATAGATGTACGGTCCGTAGTGGTCATAATACCTGAATCCGCCAAAGGTGTCGTATTCGTTGTCCCCAAAGGTGAGTAGATAGGGTTTTTCAAGATGCTCAAGGGTTCGATGCAGGGCGCGGTATTTGTCCTCCCCACCTCCGCTGACCGCGTTTCCCGCAAAAACCACAAAGGCGACGTCGCTGGCATTCAGTTTGGGGATGATCTTACGTTCAAAGATTCCAACGGAGTTGTTGATGTTCCCGACAACGGCGAAACTGAACGTATCGCCCCCGTCAAGGAGTGACTCGATCGTTTCGACCTGATCGGCGTGGACCGCCTCGTAGTCCTGCTCGAAAACATTGAGGTAGATCTTGTAGAAGATCACCAGCAATAGGATAGTCACGTTCAGATAAAAAAGCAGTCGCCACCATGGGGAGCGCATCATCTCATCCCCTCCTCGGGACCAGCTCGTGCAGGGTCACGGGGATGCCGATGAGCATGCCCAGATAGATAGTCAAAAAGCGCCACATGATCATGATGCCCACAAGATCGGATGGATCGATCATGGAGGCAAAGAAGAGACCAAAAACGCCCTCGGCAAAACCGGCCCCGCCCGGTGAGGGGGCGAAATACATGATGCAGGTGGAAACGGTCAAAAGACCCGTTGTCGTGAGATAGTCGGGGTGATAGCCCGCTCCCACAAGCAGGAGATAGGGGAAGGAGAAAAGGGAGAGCAAAAAAACTATGGTGAAGAAAACAGACAGGAAAACGGCCCTGCGCTCACCGCGAAAATAGATCGTGAGGCAGTGGGAGAACCGGACCGACTCCCTGAGCCATTTGCGTTTGACGCGCTGCATTCGATCCGTACCGACAATGTGCGACCCGACCAGGCCTTTGGCAAACAGATCCATGAGCCCCAGGAGCCATTTGATGCGGAAGAGGATAACCAGAAAAAAAAACAGATAGCCCATGGCCACGCAGCCAAGCGCCCATCCGGCCCCTCCCATGACCCCGCCCCCGCGGAAATTGGGCAGCACGGCCACGAGCAGGGGGATCGGCAGGAAGATGAGCAACATGGCGATAGCGGTCCGGATGGTCGTGGCGGCGGTTGCCGTACCGATGGGAACCCCTTTTTTACTGAGATACCAGACCTGGACGAATCCCCCCCCCGTGGCCATGGGCGTGACATTGGAGAAAAGGATGTTCATGAAGGTGAGTTTGGCCACGCTCCCGGCGTCCAGACGGTATCCGGCGACCTTGAACACATAGTACAGGCGCAGGGCATCACTCACAAAATAGACGGCCAGGAGACCGGCTATCCCCGGAAAGACGGTAGGATGGATCACCCGGGGGAGCAGGGAGGGGGTCTCGGCACCGATCCGCTCATATATGAGATAGGGAACCCCGCAGCTGAGCCCGAGAAACACGAGGGCGGACAGGAGCCATTTGAGACCGGCGGCCATGCGCAAAGCCCCTTGTGCGGTGGTTGGATGCTGCGTCTCCACGGTTATGCCTCTCCCCCCGCAACGTTGTCCGTAAAAGGATGGTTGGTGATGGTTATTATTATACGATGCTCCTGCAAAAAGTCGAAAATCAGGCTTCAAGCTCAAAACAATATTTTATAACGACCTGATTTTACTTAAACCTTTCAACTCAATCCGTATCTATGCCTGCAAATTTTTTTTTGCAAACACATCTTACAAACAATACCACGGGTAAAAAAAAATGCCTTTTGCGTTGCCGGGAGGAATTCGAACCCTGTATCCTATTTTAGCTATTTTCCTGCATAGAGGCGCACTCGATGCACAACGTGGCAGCCGGATCGGCTTCGAGGCGTTTGAACGCGATCTCTTCGTCGCACTCGAAGCACAGACCGTAGGTGCCATTTTTCACGCGTGCTAACGCTGAGTCAATGCGTTGCAACTGCATTTCCCAACGACGCGCTGTTTCAACGGCCATGGTCTGGCTCTGCATGGCGTCCATGCGTGAAAGGCGGCCAAAGGTGGCCTGATCCAGCGTGACGGGCCTGGTGGACTCTTCGGCCGTGTCTATATTCGCCTGCAGTTCCTGCCGGTGGGTTTGCAACAGGGTACGAAAGTGTTCAATGTGTTCTGGCGTCATGTTTTTATGCCTGTCTGATACGGGATGGTTGCGGAGTGACGGCGGATGCCTCGAATGGTCTCACCCTGGTTGCAGCAGCACGATCGTACCTGCGTGCCGCCAAAGGTCTTGGCAGCCGATGGCGCTTGATTTTTGTCAGGATAACGGGTTCATTTCAGATGCACAAGCCCCGGACCAGGGCCGAAAAGATGCTGATCCACATGGAAGAGCACGGCCGAAACGTTCGACAAAACGGGTGAAGACGAAGGATCACAGCTCCAAAAAGATGCTACCTTCCGTTTTCGCGCCATCATCCGAACCGCAAGAAGAGCATGACAACTTCCTTTGTATCCACCATGGCCTGACCAAGGGCGTTTCCTAGTTTGCGCATAGCCTTGCTCACGATGAGGCTGTTTGCGGGATCTGTATTTTTTGATGAAATGGTGAATGTCCATTCACCTGTTTTTTCCTGAACGGCCGAGCCGTCCCGGCAATCAATCAATTTGGCAGTCAGGACAATTGTCGCCACATCCTGACTCCCGTTTGTTCTCTGTATTTTGAGAACAGGCTTGTAGGCCAGGAGGAGGTCTATTCCGTGTTTCTTCGTGAGCTTGGAAAGTGACGAGCTGTCCAATCCTTTAAAAACGCTATTGCGGACATCACTGCTCGTTGCCTGTACGACCTCTGGAGAAAGAACATTGAAGCTTCTGTTCATTAAAAATGCTCGGGTCAGTCCTTGCAGTGCAGAAGAATCGGCCTTACTTCCCAGGATATTTGCATTAGCAGTACTCAGTCCGATAAAAACAGGTTCGGATGCAAACGATGCATATGGCAGGAACAATAGATAAAACAACAGTAATACTATATATTTGCAATTATACATGGTAACAAGTCCTTATCCCGTACATGACAGGTCAACATATCAAGAGCGCCCCATATATCTACCGATCAAAGATATGTGGGGCGCTCTTCATTGGTGGATACTGACTAAAACCAACCGCTCTCTTCTACGGTTCCACCACCTTCTTCAACCAGTTTTGCAAGATAATCTTTTTTGGGATTGTACAGATTGTACTGGGCATATACTTCGGAACTGATGGTGATGATATCGGGGATGAAGTGGACTCCACGGGAACCGATGAGTTCGAGACGTTTCTGGGCGATCTCCATGGGGTCTTTGTTTTCAGCTTGAGCCTTTTGGGTGACTTCCATAGCCATTACCTTGGCGATTTGGGGAAACTGGCCCAGGTGGCTGGTCAAATACATGGCATCGACAACCGCCTTGCCTGTCACTGCCGGTATGGAAACCACGGCTTTGGACAAATTGTCCGAGACAGCATCTGCAACATGATACATTTTTTCTGCGAGTTTCACCTTGTCGGGGGTGATGACAACCATACCCTGTGCCTTTTCCAATAATTCCTCGTACGCCATCAAGGCATTATCCACCCGAGCGTCACACTTTTTGATATTGATATCAAGAGCGGCCAATTCGCTTTCGATATTTTTTTGTTCCTGGAGACCACTCTGTGCATCCTTGAGTTTTTCTAATTTCAACTCAAGCTCTTTTTGCTCCAGCTCGAGTTTGGATCTTTTACTGACCTGATTCTGGTATTCATTTTCAGCCTCTTCATATCCTCGTACAAGACGCTCATCGAGCAGCGATACAAACGCTTCCTCAAAATCGTTATATAGTTTGCCTTCGGCCTTGATCCTTCTCAGACAATTGCAGCCAACAGGTGAACTTATCCAACACACACCGTCACCATTTACAAAATTGTCCAGAATGACCACTTCAAGGGGTTCGCACAGCTCTGTGCATATGGGTTGTTTCTGTTCCGCCTTTTCGTATTTGATGACGCGTCGCTGGTGCATCAGATTGAGCGAGGTGTATTCGATCGTTTCGATCAATGCACGATCCGCAGCGGCTTTGGCTGAAAAAAAATCAGAATAGGACATATCGCCATAATATTCAAAAAAGGAAAAATTCTCAGCCAGCTCCCTTTCGAGTTCTTCGTCATAGTCATCAGTATCCACGGTATCGGCATCCAGCTCTTCGGGCCATGTGGTCTGGGCTGATAATGGCATGTTCAAAAAAAGATGATTGGTTCTCAGCGTACTGGCCATGATATCAATGTATGCCAGGTCGAGTTCAACCCCACGCAATGGGTTTTCCGCCATACCCGACTGGGACCGGGTAGCGGCCCCGGAAGCGGCGTTTGAAAATGATTGGGTATCCGTAAGCGACCCCATACAACCAGAAAGCAAAAAAATAAAAGCCACCAAAACGCATTCCTTTCTCAAAAACATCATCAAACTCTCCTTAAAATTTAATAGATTTTTATTCCATCCGTACTCTCATCAGACAATCCGGATTGCGCACGGGATTGTTTGTCGCGAGCTACTTGGTATATGGATAAACTTTCCTTGACTTCATGTCTTGCTGTTTGGACATCTTCGTCTTGTGCATCCAGCATCAAATATTTATTGTAAACCTCTTCTGCATCCTCGAGGAATTCGACCTTTTTTTCCTGTTTATGAGATTTTGATGCCAGGCATTCATACGCGACCCCCAGATTGTACAAAAGGCTTTCGTTGTCGGGATCAGATGCCAGCTCTTCCAGCGCCAGATCTCTGGCAAGATCACAATTATCGCTATCCAAAAGATTGGCTACCCGACTGCACACGTTGCCCCCAGACTTGAGGGGGCGATAAACACAGACTTCTTTTGGAGATATTTGACGGATGAGGCTCGCAAGACATCGTCCCAAGGCCTCTCTGACCATACAATCTTCTGGGGGCAAATTATCCCCCTGCCATGTATAGTGATCCACGCTATCTTTGACGCCACATTCAAAGTAGCTATCTCCCCTGAGTTTTTGCAAATGGGCTACCATACCGATTTCGATATCGACTCTGTTTTGGCTGCCTTGGATATCAAGCAGATCGACATTGAATTTCAAGAAATGGTGAGCTGCCTCGATCTCGGTAACGCCTTTTTTGGCTGATTCATCGACCATTTCACGGATTGTCAGATATGGTGTATCGGCCAATACTATTTTTGCTTTTTCTTTTATAATGGCATTGTATGCTTGTGTTATATCCGGAGACGTTGTGACTTCTACCATGACCATGGAAATGTCCCCCCACTTTTCAGCCTCGTTGATCTCCGGAGGACGTAATGTCTTTACTGTAATACCTTTTCCACAGGAGGAAATACCGTGCCCAGAAACGCACCCCCCCAACAACAATAGAAATACGACCAACAAGTGCTTCTTCAACATTAAACTCCTCCTTGTACACCATCTCAATACATTGATCTGCTCCCAACCCACCAAAAAGAATCTTTTCTATAGAAATTTAACAAGTTATGCAATATCCAGCTTTCTAGACCCACATCCTCGGCCATCAACATTCCGGCTTTCGCCGTGGATGAGACGGCCGGGACAATGGGGGGATTACAAAAAAGCGTGATGGCGTCAGTCAGAATGGATACTCGACTTTCGGATGTGCCTGCAAAGAATACATTTTTGCAGGCAGGTTTAAGGTTTAAGATGAAAGGTTTAAGTAAAATCAGATTGTTACAAAATTTGTTTTACGGATCGACACTGTTACCGCTTGATTTCGCACTACTTTCATCGAGAGAAAAAAAATCGATACCAAGAGGCTGATAAACAGTTGGATAAGAGAACGTACGGCGCCAGACGGCGACAGGAGACTGTGACCAAAGCTACAGATCTAATTACCCCCATGCTTGAGAGGGCATTACGTGCCGGAATCAATGCCAAATATGTTTTCATGGACAGTTGGTTCGGAGTACCTTCCTTGATTGCCAAGGCACGCGAGCACTTGCATGTCATCCATGACGAGTACCTGGCAGGTAGACGATGCGAGCGTAACGCCTCCATTTGTTGCGCAAAAAAAAACAGACCCTGAGACTTTTTT
>NZ_JBUDSQ010000032.1:0-31206 GCF_054921335.1 Desulfoplanes sp.
GGTATTTCCATCCATGGTCTTGGTTGTCATGCCCATGATATTGGTGGCTCCTTTGGTTGTGATGTAGGTGGTTGCTGTCGGTGCCTGGGGGGGGGGTCCCAAAAGTTTTTCAGGGCCGGCAGGGGAGTTCTCATTGGGATAACAAGAAGGGTGCCAGAAAGGAATTATGTGTGAAAATATCAGGATATTAAGTGGTTGTATGTTTTTGGAGCGGGTTTTGTAAGGGGAGGCTCGTGCCGGGGTCCGGGATTTAGGACGGTGGACGGGGGGGAGGGGATAGAGGGGTGCCGTTTGTCCGGTTTTTCGGACCGGAGGAAATGGAGAAATAAAAGTGCAGCCTTGTTGCTAGATACAAGTAAAAAGGCCCGACATCCTGCTGGGACTATGGAACCTTTTCTGTGATGTGGCGGGAGATCCAAGGTGGAGCAAACTACGGTACAAACTAATGCGGCCAAGCCGCCGAGTAAGGTACTAAAGAGTGCTGAGCCGGGCCACGGGAAGGGGGGAGGTGAAAATCCTGCCGGCATCACACTGGCTTACGCGTGATTATCCGCCAAAACCCTGCGCACGGTCTCGAGCAGTTTGTCCATGGGATAGGGTTTGACCGCAACCGCCTTGAATCCGTACCGGGCGTAATTGGCCATGACCGGGTCGCCCGCATAGCCGCTGGAGACAATGGCCTTGGCCTTGGGGTCCAACGCCAGGATTGCTTCGATAGTTTCCTTGCCGCCCATGCCGCCGGGAATGGTCAGGTCCATGATCAGGAGATCGAACGGGTGGTTCCCCTGCAGGGCTCGCTCGTATTTTTCGATGGCCTCATGGCCGTCTTTGGCTGTTCCCACATAAAAACCTGCATCTTCAAAACTCTCGGTCATGACCTCTCGGATCATTTCCTCGTCATCCATGATCAAGATTCTTGCGGTGGAGGGGTGGGCGGTTTGTGCTTGGATGTACGGCGAGCTGTCCGTAGCGACCTGGACCGGTGATGCCGGAAGAAGGATGGTGAAAAGCGTCCCCTGTCCCGGTGTCGATTGGACGTCGATCTTGCCGTCGTGTTTGTTGATGATGGAATACGTCGTTGCCAGGCCGAGTCCGCTGCCGGTTTTTTTGGTGCTGAAATAGGGGTCGAAGATTCTTTTGATAAATTTAGCGGGTATGCCCGTGCCTTCGTCCTGTACGGTTATCCTGATACATTGGTCTGGCCCTTGGTCGGTTGTTGGTCCGTTTGTCGGACAGATTGTCTCGAATCCCACATGGAGTTCTCCCCCTTCCGGCATGGCCTCGCGTGCGTTGATGGTCAGATTGGAAAAGACCTGCTGCATCTGGCCCTTGTCCACATTTGCGGCCCATGTCCCTTCCGGGATGGTGAATACCGGGCGGACATTGCTCCCGGAAAGGTCGAAACGAACGATGTCTTCAACCAGTTTGTCGAGTTCTACCGTCTGTTTGATGGGTTCCCCCCCCCGCGCAAAGGTGAGCAATTGCGTGGACAACCGGGTGGCCCTGTTTATGGATGTTTCCGACTGCATCAGCGGAGAGAGGGCCGGGTGTCCCTTGGGCAGTCGTTGTCGGGCAATGGATATGTTGCCATAAATGCCCATGAGAACATTGTTGAAGTCATGCGCGATCCCGCCGGCCAGGGTGCCGATGCTTTCCAACCGCTGCATTTTTTCAAGTTCGTCTTCGATGCGTACCCGTTCGGTCACATCCCTGAAAACCAGGACCATCCCTCCGGCCCGGCCTTCCTGATTCCGGATCGGTGCCGCCGAGAGTGTTATCAGGTGGTTGTGTCCGTCCCTGGCAATCAGGGTCATTTTGCGGGTGGATTCGACGGTGTCGCCACGATTGCGTATGGCCGTGGGCAGATTCCGGGCAAAGGTTGCGTCTTCGGGATCTGGTAGGTTCAGGGTTTGGGTGAAATGGACCGTGTCCACACCCGGCGTCCAGCCGGTCAATTTTGCGGCTGCATGGTTCATGCGTGTGATCATTCCCTCCCGGTCGGTGCTGATGACTCCCTCCCCAATGGAATCAATGGTTGTTCGTAGCTGCTCCTCGTTATCGCGGAGAATCCTTTCCGCACGTTTTCGTTTGGTGATGTCTTCGACGAGGGCCAGGGCGAATCTGGGAGCGCCATGCTTGTCCCGGGCCATGGTCGCGTGCACGGAGACGTCGATAGGGGTTCCGTCTTTGTGGAGATATTGTTTTTCGATTTTGTACCCGGGGGCCTTTCCCACAACCATGGCATCGAACAGCGTGCGGTTTTCCTCAAGGTGTTCCGGACTGGTCACCTCGAAGAAGGTTTTTTGTTTGAATTCGGCTTCCGAATATCCCAGCAGATCCTGGTAGGCTTGGTTGGCAGAAAGATAGCGCCCCGTGTCGTCAATGATGCAGATGCCGATGGGCGAATTATCCACGGCCAAGCGGAGTTTTTCTTCGTTTTCACGGATCCTTTCTTCCTTGAGCTTCCGGTCCGTAATGATGCTCGAGATTCCCAACAGAATTCTGGGGCTCCCCTCCTTTGTCCGCTCGGTAATCCGGCCCTTGGCATCACACCACTCCCATGTACCATTTTTGCTGCGAACCCGGTATTCGGCAACGTACATCGGTGTTTTGCCGGTGATGTGTCTTGCCACTTCGGCCATGACCCTGTTCTGGTCATCGGGATGGATCAGCTCCAGCATCCCGTCTATGGTCGTTGGATGTTCTTCTTGTGGGTAGCCGAGTTGGTTGAAAAGTTCGGGTGAACAATCCATTTCTCCGGTTTCGAAATTGTCTTCGAACACCGAGGCCCTGTTGATGTGCAAGGACATCCACAGCCGTTGTTCGCTGGCCTGCAGAGCCTGATCTGTCGATTTCGAGTGGCTAGGATCTTTTTCCAGACTTGCTATTCTTTGGTATTCCCCGGTTACATCCGTCAGGGTGACGATCAGTGCGAATATATGCATATCGGCGTCCAGAAGAGGAGCTACCGTTATCCGCATCCACCGGATCGTTTCTACCGCCGAGAGCATGCAAACGGGTTCCTGCAGGGAATGCGGAGATCCGTTTGTCAGGGTGAGGCACAGGGCGCTGTCTATATCCTCTGCCCGCTTCGGTCCGGCGAAATGAAGAATGCGCGATAGGTTGCGGCCTTCGACTTCTTCCTGGTCCAAACCGGTGAACGATTGCGCAGCTCGATTGAGGGCGATGATCCCCCCCTGATAATCGGTCACAAAGGTCGGATCGGGGAGGGAATCGTAAATGAATCGATGGTGGTCCGGAAGAGATGTCATGCCGGGTCCTGTATCGGGCTGGGTGGCGGAGTGAAAAGCATGTAACGATCAATAGGTGACGGATGCCTTCTTGGCAAGGAGCAGGGTGGTGGATCATGGCTGTTTTGTTCTCATGGCCGGCTTGCCCCGTTCCGGACGCTTTGAAACTCCCTCGCCGGCCTCGTACCATCAAGCCGTTGCTCCGTAACAACATGATTTTCCTGCAAAAAATCCGGCAACGGCTTGATGTACGATGCCTGGCTCGGTCAGACAGTCAAACCGCCCAGAACGGGGCAAGCCAGCCACTCTATTCCAGGTACTTGTACAAGAACAAATTTGTCCTGGGTGATGGATCGAAGGGGGTTTCCGATGAAAGGGGGAGGGATATTGCTGTTTTCAATGCTCGAAGGAAAACAGGCGGATTCCTTTTTCGTGTGCCAGTGCGATCATGTCATCCGTGAATCCTGTTTTTGAGAACAGGGCATAATGGATGCGCTTTTCCTGAATGTGGTGTCTGGGGATGTTCTGGAGTTTGTGCTGGAGGTCGCTCAAAATATTCGTTCCGACCTTGTGGCTGCTCCATTTGCATTCTCCGAAAAGAATGTCCTGGTCGCCGATGCCGACAATGTCGATTTCGACATTTTTATCCCAATACCGTCCAATTTTCGAAAGGGAAACAGGGGGATCGGCATAAAGCAATCGGATGCAGATTTTTTCAAAAGCCAGTGCGCAATGGTTTTGGAACCCTGTCTTGATTCGGGAAAGAACGAAGTCCTGATTGTCCATCTCCAGATACGACGTGTAGGGGAAAATAAAAGAAAACCAGAATTGAAGGAAATTGTCCTTGAAGAAATACAGGCCTTTTTTGGATTTTTCAGGATTGTCTTCCAGAATGGGAACCTCACGTGTCAGAATATCCAACTCGCGGAGTTTGTTCATGAACGATGTCAGGTTGTTGGTCGTTGTCCCCACCTTGGAAGCAATTTTTCCCAGCTTGTGCTCACCCGAGGCGATGATTTGCAAAATGGAGAAATAGGTCGTTTGCGACGAGAACTCTTCATTGAGCAGGAAACGGGGTTCCTGATAGAAAAAACTCGACGTATCCAGGAAATTGTTTTGGATGCATGAAAAAATGTCTTCCTCCACATCAAAGAGTTCGATGTATTTGGGGACACCACCCAGAATGCTGTAGAGTTCCACTTTGAGGTGGTTCGATGCATTAGGGTAAAATTTTTCAAAATTCATGAAGTTCAGGGGAGCCAATTTCAATTGGGATGTCCTGCGGCCGTACAGGGGCGATGCGTAGTCCAGTGTATGCTTGTACATGAGGGGAATGATCGATCCGCAGAGAATCAGCATGACGTTGGAATGTGCCAGAAACTGATCCACAATGCGTTGCCAGACCGAGGGCATGGCACTGTTCGCCTGTGCGAGATATTGGAATTCGTCGATAACCAGGATGAATTTTTCCGTATTACCGGCTGCGCGTTCAACAATATATCGGACAAGTTTTTCCCAGTCATCGAAACGGATGTCTGCCAGGAGATCATCCCCGAACTGCTCGGCTCCTACCATCTGCAGGCGTTGCATATTCAGGGTTTCCGTTTGCGTGTCCGCCAGAAAGTACAAGGCGTTTTTCTGATGGATGAATTCCTTGATCAACCGGGTCTTGCCCATCCTGCGGCGTCCATAAATGACGCTGAATGAAAACCCGGACCTGGCATATTCCCTTTCCAGCCGGATCAGTTCCTGCTCCCGATTGATGAATTGCATGACCATCTCCTTGATAACCGTTTTTTGATTATCATAATTGAAAAACGGAAAATGGGCAACGGGCTGGATACGCCAAAATCTTTTTGAGTATTTTTTCCAGCAAGTGCAGAGAACGTGCACTTGCTGGAGAAAATAAGCCGGCTGGCGTAACTTGCCGGCTTCGTCTTAAGAGTTTTCTCAGAGTATCCCTTGTTGGTGCCAAATTTTGTCTGGGGATATTTCAGTCTTCAGGAGGGGGAGTTTGTGGGGTGCCCATAGCAAAGCGAAGTGCAACACAATGGGTAGTTACGGTCTCAACGTATCTCGTAGGGGCGGCCCTGTGTGGCCGCCCTTATTTGTCGCTTCGTGCCTGAAAAATTGAGACGATGTTTCAGGGGCAAGTATGGGTCGTGGTGTATGATTTGACTGGTTTCATGCCGACAACCACGGGCGGACACACAGGTCCGCCCCTACGAATATTGGATCGTGTTTGCTACGGATGGTTATGCGCGGATGCTTAATATGAGAGGATTATTGTCGTGGCGGATTGTTCGGCTTCAGAACCAGCCGCTCTCCGTCCCTGTCCTTCACGCAGATACCTTCCACAGTATCTCCGCGCGGGCTTTCAAAGGATGCTTCATCGCCTTCGCTCTTGTCCTCGCAGGCGGTATAGGCCTCCGGGGGCGGGCCGCCGTGTCTGCAGCCGCCGGATCTGCCGCCTCCTGAGGAGCCGAATCCCAGGGCATTGACGGCGCACAGGGCCAGAATGATGCAGGTGATGATACATGTTTTCAGGGTGCTCATGGGTCCTTCCTTCATGGTTGGTGGTTGGAGAAAATGATTGCAGGTGCGCAGGTCGCCATCGGTATCCGACCTCCGACATATCATGAGCCCAGGCTAGCATGGGAGTGTAAAGTGTCTGTGTGTTTCGGGGATCGGCAGGTAAAGAATGTGTAAAGGTAGTTGTTTCGTTCGATAATTCGGTCTGAAAAGGTGCTTTTTGCCCAGGAACGCCGAGCGTCTGCTCGGCATTTGGAGCACTGCAGTCGGCTGTATCATTATCCCGTTAGGCCGGCATCATCTGCCCCTGGTCGCTGCCGGTTTGTAAGCGCATTGCCGAGCAGACGCTCGGCGTTCCCAGGATGACACGGACTGTTTTTTCGTGAGATAGCTGATACCGATCGCAAGTGTGGGGAACATTTTTGAAAACGAGCTTTTTCGATCCCAAAAAAATGGGGCGATCATACGATCGCCCCATTTTGAGTTGGCATGCCGGATCTATACGTTGACATCGAGGCTCGAGACTGATTCGCTGCTGTTTTGGCTCAGTAAGGTATCCAGTAATTGGCTGATCTGATTGGTTTCTGCATTCTGGGTGTAGGCCGAAATGGCCGAGTTTGCAGAGATCTGGGGAGACTGCATGTTCATGGTTTCCCCGGTTTCCGGATTGACCATGCCGGGAGGGGCAAATCCGTAGCTGTCCATCAATCCCTTGAGTTCCTCTCCGCTGAGAGCTCCGTCTTCGTCGGCGTCGTAACTTGCAAGGGCCTCTTCCGTGTCGATGCTGGTTCCCGTGCTTTCCTCGAGGGCCTCGGTCAGGGTTTCGAGTTCGGTTTCGGAAAGAAGACCGTCACTATCCGTGTCCGAAATCTGAAAGACATTCTGGTCCGCTGGTGGTGGGGGCGGTTGTTGCCCACCCATGGCACTGGTGCCGAACATCATGGACATGCTGCTGCCTGAACTGCCGATGCTGCTGATCATGGTTGCCTCCATGTATGGTTGAGGTTACAGGCGGATTCCTCTTTCTACAGGGAAGATAGATCGCAAACGTTAAGATATTTTGTCGATGGGAGAGGGTATTGTAAATCTTTTGTAAAATACAAAATCCTGGTGGTAGCAGTTCCGAAAACGTGCTAAGGAGCGGCACCATTTTTGTTTCTGTAGGGGCAGGCCCCTGTACTCTAAAGAGCAGAACTGCCTGCCCTGTCTTTCGGGACCATTGCCTGATCGGTCTTTCAGTAATTAGCATTCAGATTACAACAATCAGGGCAGGTACGGAGGCCTGCCCCTACCAAAGGTGCTGTTTGGCAATAAGAGGGAGACATACATGTCCGACACACATATTCTTATCATCGATGACGACGAAAAATTGTGCGCTCTCATAGCCGATTATCTCGAGCCCATGGGGTATGCGGTGGACATGGTCCACAACGGCATGGACGGATTGCAGAAAATCCGTGACGGTGCCTACAAGGCCGTGATTTTAGATGTGATGATGCCGCAGATCGACGGCCTGGAGGTCTTGAGGCGGTTGCGCGAAGAGTCAGACATCCCGGCTCTCATGCTCACGGCCCGGGGGGATGAGACGGATCGTATCGTGGGACTGGAGATGGGGGCCGATGACTATCTGCCCAAGACCTTTTCGCCGCGCGAGCTTCTGGCCCGTCTTCGCGCCGTGACCAGACGCTATGACATGGTGCAGCGCAAGGCCGAAGTGGAACCTGATGAGCGGGTCCTGCAGTTCGGCCCTCTTGAAATCAATCAGGATTCCCGCAGTGTTCGCCTGCAGGATACGCCCCTGACGCTGACGCCTCTGGAGTATGATCTTCTGACCACACTGGCCGGATCGGCCGGCAGGGTTTTGTCGCGGGATCAATTGCTCGATGCCGTTGCAGGACGCAATTACGAGGTTTTTGATCGTTCCGTGGACGTTCATATTTCTTCCCTGCGTCGCAAACTCGGGGAAGATCCCAAAAATCCATCCTTCATCCAGACCGTTCGCAAGGTGGGCTATCTGTTCAAAAAGGCGGATGCATCCCGATGATACGGCCGACATCAACCCTTTTCACCAAGATACTCTGCTGGTTCTTCCTGAATCTGCTCCTGGTGGGGGCGGGTATGGCAACATTTATTCTCCTCCAGCCCCAGCTGGATCTGCACGCGTTTTTCGGGGTTCAGCGATGGAATCGGCTGCGGGTGGCCTCCGCCCTTATCGTGCATGATCTGTACAACGCTGATCGTAAGGACTGGTCGGATGTACTCGCCAGGCATGCCCGGGTGAATCAGGTGGATTTTGCCGTTGTCCTGAAGGACGGGACAACGTTTTTTTCCCGGGATATCCCCCTGCCCCGGCAGGTACGCGGCCGGATACACGAGGTTCTGGACAGACCTTTTCCCGGCAGGCGGCCTCCTGCACCGCCTCCTGGCAGACATTCGGAGATGTCGGCATCCCAGATACGCGAAGAGATATTGAGCGAGGACGGGGAAGGCCTCCCGGATTTCACTGGTGGTTCTGCGGAGACGGAAGCCCGGCGGGGCAGACCTCAATTGATGATGCGTACTGCTGATCCCGATCTGTATTGGACCGGGATCGTGCTCCCCCACCCTCCCGGATCAGGGGATTTCGCAGCTCCCTTTGTCCTTCTGGTCGTGTCGGATTCCGTATCGGGCAACGGGTTTTTTTTCGATTCCATGCCCTGGCTGCTTGTGGCCGGAGCGGTCCTGCTCATTTCCGTGCTCTTCTGGATTCCCATGGTCCGGAACATCACCCGCCCCCTTTCCAGGATGACTCTTGCGACCGAGGACATTGCCAGGGGCCGTTTCGATGTGGCCCTCGATGAACCCAGGCGCGATGAAATCGGGCGGCTGGCCCGGGCCATCAACCACATGGCCACGCGGCTGGCCGCCTTTGTGAAAGGACAGAAGCGGTTTCTGGGTGACATTTCCCACGAGCTGGGGTCGCCCATTGCCCGGATTCAGTTCGGTCTGGGGGTTCTGGAACAACGGATGGAGGGAGTGAACAGAGAGCGATTGACGGATGTGATGGATGATGTCGCCCAGCTTTCCCGGTTGGTTGGTGAGCTTCTTGCCTTTTCCAGGGCTGATTTGAATGTGAAGTCGGTCGAACTGGACGCGGTGGATCTGCTCAGTGTGGTTCAGGAAGCGGTTCGTAGG
Source organism: Desulfoplanes sp. (assembly GCF_054921335.1). Lineage (NCBI taxonomy): Bacteria > Pseudomonadati > Thermodesulfobacteriota > Desulfovibrionia > Desulfovibrionales > Desulfoplanaceae > Desulfoplanes > Desulfoplanes sp. Next base: position 8,958 of record NZ_JBUDSQ010000032.1, read on the forward strand.
GAACAAACACAAGGATCGCAGATGGTCGTTGACATCGATCCGGCCATTCGGGTCATGGCGTCCACGGATCTGTTGACCCGCGCCCTGGCCAATCTGGTCCGCAATGCTGTCAAATATGCCGGGGATGCAGGGCCCATCCACATCGTCGCACACATGAACAAGGGAAAGGTGACCCTCGAGGTCAGGGATTCCGGCCCCGGTGTGCCCGAGGAATATCTGGATCAGCTGTTCGAACCGTTCTTCCGTCCCGAACCTTCCCGCAACCGTTCCCTGGGCGGCGTGGGGCTGGGGCTGTCCATCGTGAAAACCTGCGTTGAAACCTGTAAGGGACGTGTCGCGGCCCGTAACCTGAGCCCGCATGGATTTGCCGTGACCATCACCTTACCCGGAATTGTGTAGATACTCTGATCGAGAGCAGGTTTTTTTATCTGTTTTCTGTTCTCTGCCCTCTATCCCGTAGGGGCGGACCTGTGTGTCCGCCCTTCCCCGCTCAATCGTTCTCGCTTTTCAAGTACCCAACAACCAGTCCAGAGCGAATATCTGCCGGATGCCGTCGTGATCTGCCGGCGGATCGTCGTCGAGGTGGAGGAGATATTTGGGGCTGTGATCCCTGATGGCATCAAGGGATTTGAGCTCTCTTCGAAGAGTTGTTTCATCCCTGACGGAAAACGAGACCTGGTAATATTCTGTTGTGCCGCCTTTCATGGCCACGAAATCCACTTCCAGGGTTCCGGTCGTGCCGACATAGACATTGTACCCCCGGCGCAGAAGCTCCAGATAGACGATATTTTCAAGGATATGGCCCAGATCGGCATGTTTCTGCCCGAGGAGATGGTAGCGCAGCCCGATGTCTGCAAGATAGTATTTGCTGCCGGTAGTGAGATATTTTTTGCCCTTCACGTCGTAGCGATCGGCCCGGTAGAGCACATAACTCGCACAAAGTGCTGCAAGGTAGGTATCGACCGTATGGTTGGATATCTTGCGCCCGCTCGAGGTCAATGCTCCGGCGATTTTTCGCACGGAGCTTATGTTGCCGATAGTGTCGAACATATACCTGATCACAGCTTCGAGGGATGAGGTGTTGCCGATAGTGATTCTTGAAACGATATCCTTGAGTATGATGGAGGAATACACCCCGTCCAGGTAGGCATCGATCTGTTCCTGACTGTCCAGATAGACGCAATAGGGGAACGAGCTGTTTTGCAGATAGGTTCTGTATTTCCTTGCAAGGTCTGTTTCGCCCCCGGCAGCACTGCAATACTCTTTGAACGAGAGGGGCAGCATTTTTATTTCGACATACCGTCCGGAAAGCAGGGTGGCGAGTTCCCCGGAGAGCAGATACGCATTGGAGCCGGTGATGTAGAGATCGACGTTTTTTCTGATGTACAGGCTGTCACAGGCCCGTTCAAAAGACTGCACTTGTTGGATTTCATCAAGGAAAACATAGTTTTTTTGGCCCGGCACCAGGCGGGCTGCAATGAAATCGTGCAGTTTCATGGGGTCGTCCCACATATCCCGGGAGTCGGCATTTTCCAGATTGATTGAAATGACGGCATTTTTGGGAACGCCATCATCGATCAGGAAATTCCTGTACAGCTCGAACAGTGTGGATTTACCGCACCGACGGATCCCTGAGACGATTTTTATCACGTCCTTGTCCCGGAACGCAGCCAGTTTTTCAAGGTATGCGGGTCTGTCGATCATACAAAGAAGCCTCCTTTTCTCGGCGAACATAAGCCGGAAAAAGGGGGCTGTCAATTTTGGGAAATGAATTTCCCAAAAGTACGATTTTTGATATAAACGGGAAATGAATTTCCTAAAATTGATTTTGGTTTCTTCTCGTCGATCTGAGAGTTCCGGGAAGATCCGGCCATCATGCAAGCGTGAGGATCTGATTGAGGATGGTGCACGCCTGATCGAAAAACTCGTCCGGCATTTTTTTGAGCGGATGTCTGCCGGCATTTCGGACTCGCCAGTCAAAGGATTTGGGTTGATGGCAGAGCACGTAACTGACCTTTTGTATGCCGTTTTTGTGTATTTCGCCAACAGGCAGGGCAAATGGGTTGTCGGCGTTGTAGGGTTGAGTGGTCATGGGGAGGCCGATGACCAGGGATGTGCGATCGTTGAACGCTTCGGGTGAGAGGACGAGAAATGGGTGGACATGGCGCATCTCCTGACCCGCCTGGGGGGAACAATCGATCCAGATGATATCCTGACGTTTCGGGACCCATGGGCTTCCGGATGCGGCATTTACCATTTTTCAGCCCCTTCGTCCGTCTCGGTCTGCATGGTTTCGCCGCCGTGTTTTTCCGGATCGTATCGGGCCAGCCGTTCTTCCAGGGTGAGGGGGACGTCGCGAACGGGCGTGATGATGATCCGTTCCTCTTCAACCGTTATACGAACCGTCTGATCCGCTTGCAGACGAGCGGCACGTGCGATGGCCGCGGGCAGGCGGACGCCCAGGCTGTTGCCCCAATATTTGATATTTTGAATGGCTTCACTCATGGCTGTTTCTCCTGGAGATGTTTAAACGTCGTATAAACGTCGTAACGCTCCAGGTCAAGGCATGCCATTGAGGGAGGAGGCCTTCTTGGGCAGAGAACAGACAAGAAAGCCCTGTCTTCGAGCAGTGCATATCCCCTTATCCCACCGCCTCCGAAGCAACCTTGGTGGTATACTTGATCATCACCCATCCAAGGGAGCCGTCCCCAAGCAGCACGTAGTACCAATCCGAATTGGAAGCCTGAACCTTCAGCAGATCTCCCCGCCTGACCTGACACAGGACCTTGTGCTCCTTGCCGGGGCCTGAGCGGACATTGAGGGATGCCGCCGTCACCCTGACCTGGTCGCCTTCCCGGGCACTGACGGGATCGGGTTCGGATCGCGGATCGGTTGTTGTTTGGACAGCCGTTTGTACCGTGGTTTCCGGCTTTGTCACCACCATGTATCCCCCGTCGACTTTTTGGTAATAGACTCCCGCATAGCTGTAATAGAGCGTGTCCCCTCCACTGACGATTACCGCATTGGCGGGCAGGGTGATGATCCGTGCTCCCATGGGTGCCGGGACCACCATGTATCCGTCAACGCCCGGTCTATAGAAAATGCCGTCCAGGAAAAAATAGGTAAGTGCTCCCACCTGCAGGGTCAGGTACTCCCGGGGAAGCACCTTGATGCGAAATCCCGGTCTGGGATAGATGACCCGGGGTGCATGGGGCCTGAATGCAGGTCCGCGCGGTCCCGGGCCCGGGCCACCGGGAAAGGGCCGGGCATAGCTAGGGGACGGGAAGACAAGTGCGCTTAGAAGAAGAAAGGTTACTGCGCCGACACACAGGGATTCGGAATGTTTGGTCAGTTTTTCAGACATGATGTAACCTCCGGTTTAAGCATACGTACAAAAATTGCAATCACTCCATCAGGCGGATTCCGTAGGGGCGATTCATGATGAATCGCCCGTTTTTGCAGCCCCCCGGGAGGGGCTGCAAAAACATTCCTTGGCACCCGGTAGTTGTACCGGTTATTTGTGCGTCTGAGTTCATGGTTCAAGAAGGCCACGTGCCAAAGGGCTGTTTTTCGAGTTGCATGCTGCCGTTCTTGTCCTGATAAATATTGATCCAGGCGTTCCAGTTTTTGGTGTCCATTTCCGGATAATCCAGGCGGAAATGGGAGCATCTGCTCTCCTTGCGCATGAGGGACGCGCGAAGTTTCATCTCCGCATTGGGGAGCATGTTGGCGGTTTCATGGGCAAGCCTCAGTTCGTGCAGGTCTGCGGCCTTGAGCAGGGGCTGGTGGTGATCTCTTAATTCTTCGATATAGGCCAGGGCCGCCTGGAGCATGGATTCCTTTTTGATGTACAGGACAAAATTGGGGATCATGATGCCCTGCAGGGTCTGGGTGACCCAGGCCGGGCTGTATCCCCGATCCCGTTTCAGCGGGGCGAGGATCTCCGTTTCGATCTGTGTGCGTCTGGCCGCTGAAAGGGTCGGCATGGTCCTGGTTTTGGCAAAGTCTGCGGCCGCTTTCCCGGAGATGGCTCCCTGGACGGCGGAACCGGCCATGGAGGATCCAATCTGGGTGTAGATGCCGCCTGCCATGTGAGAGCCCAGTGCGTCGCCTGCGGCATAGAGTCCGGGGATGTTGGATCCGCCCTGTTCGTTGAAAGGGACCAGCCCCTCGGACTTGTGGATGGACATGCCGGCCGAAGCTCCGCCCGAGGTCATGCCAGCCATGCCCGGAGGCGGGCCCTGGTGCTCGTTGCTGCCGGGGCCGCCGCCCGGAGGTCGATCACCGGGATGCTTCTTCTGACTGGGTGGTCCCTGGGTGTCCAATCCGGGAGGGCATGGCGGTCCTCCTGCGACGTTCTGTCCGTGTATGGGCGGAGGACCGGATGGTTTCTCTTCCCCGGACGGACCCTGCCGGTATACCCGGTAGTTCAGGTCCACGCCCAGGTCATGGCGGATATCGATACCGGTTACACCGGGTGCCCCCTGGAGCATGCCGCCCCACTGGCCAAAGACATTGGCCGGATTTTTCATGTTGGCCGGGTGCCCGTCGTTCCACTCCTTGCCCGTCACCTTGGCCCCTATGCGGTAAGCCATCACGCTTCCGTCATGGGTCAGGTCGCAGATGGGAAAACCATTGGGCTTGAACCCTCCGGCCCCGGTGCACAGGATGACGCTTTTGGCCTTGAAGAAATGAACCTTGGGCTCATCCAGGCTGAAACCGGCCGCGCCCGCTATCCTGCCCTTTTCCCGAACGAGATGGGTGAGCATGATCCGCTCCATGACCGGGATCTTGCGTTCCTGCATGGGGTTGCTGAAGGAATTGAAGTACAGGGGAGATTTGAAAAATCCCCACGTTTGGAGTTCTTTGACCCGGGCCAGGGAGTGCTTGGCCATCTGCCGCGTGAACACCGGGTTGTTGGTTCCCATGGCGGAATAGGAGACCTTGTCCACAAAGGTGTCCAGATCCATGCTTGCCGTGGCCGGGTCATAGGCAAAGATTCCCCGGGCAAAGGGCGTCTGCCCGGACGAGCCGAGTCGGCCCTTGGAAACCATGATGACCCGGGCTCCGGCGTCATGGGCCTTGACGGCCGCAAACAGACCGGCAATGCCGCTGCCCACCACAAGGACATCGGCTTCATCGTCGGCATGGGTCACAGCGTCGATGTCGATCTCCGGGATATTGGCGGTGCATTCCGTGGAAAACCCCATGGCGGCCATGGCGGCAAGGCCTGCCGCACCTCCTGCCAGGGTCATGAAATTTCTGCGGGACATCCCGTGTGGTTTGCGTGTGCCGTTCATCTATGACCTTCCGGTTCGTTTTACAGGGTGGACAAGGTAGCTGCCGGCAACAAACAGAACCGAGCCTGTGGCCAGCAGATTGATGTACAAGGCCATGGCCGGTGTTGCATGGCGACCAAGGTCCAGGACGTGCCATACCGCCAGGATGATGAAGACCATGGCCAGGGTGCCGTGAAAAATGCGCCATGTCGTGTATTTCATGGGCAGTCTGAACCGGGCCAGAGCGGTGAGAAAAAGGAGCAGCATGCAGCACCATGCGCCGATGCCCAGCACCACGCCCTGGTTGAAGGTGGTGACGAGGGTGACAAAGGCTTCGACCGGGGAGGTGCCGGGTTCGAGAAATTTCGGCACGATCGGCATGAGGGGATGGAAGAGCATGATGGCAATACAGGTATAGCCGATGATCTTGTGCCATCTGACCAGGGTACCTTTTTTGAGGCTTTTGACCGCACCTGTATAGATCCGGGACCAGAAGCAGAGCACGATCATCTGGCACAGGGCCAGAATGGCCAGGATGGAGAGGGATTCCTTCACAAGGCCGCGTGTATGCGCATCCCCCAGTCCCCAGATGAGCAGGGGAATGCCTGCAAAGGCCACGGCCGAACGACAGAAAAAGGTGGTTTTGTCGGAAGTTGTCATGCTACCCCCAGGAAACAACGACCGGAATGGATTTGTCCGGGCTGATGGTGATGGCATCCACAGGACAGTACATCCGGCATAGATGACAGAGTTGGCAGTCGGCCGGATATTTGATGAACGCCTTTTTGGTGAGAGGGTCCTGACGGATGACATCCGTAGGACAGGTCCGGACGCATGTTCCGCAGCCGATGCACCCCTTGATGCTTTGTATGGTCATGATGGTTCTTCCTTTGCGTATCCCGGAGACGGGGTTTCGTGTGGATGGTGATGTTCGTTGCATCCGGACACAGGTCTATCCGGGGGATGTTAAGACTTTTTGTTTCTGGCAGAGGGATATGTAAGGATTGCGTAAAGAAGAGGGGAAAGGGGGGATGGGCGTTTGAGGGAACGCCTGAAGGTGGAGGTCGGCACCTGCCGCCTGGATATCGGCACCTGCCCCCATGAATCGTCATCCCGGACTTGATCCGGGATTTTGAAGGATGTGGCCGACTGCTGTTTTTTTGATTCTCTCAGGTCGCTCAAGATCCCGGCCTTCGCCGGGATGACGAGATTGCCGGGATGACGAGAATGTTGAGATAACGAAAATGCTGGGATAACAATTCAACGCAGAAAGGCCTGCCCATGCGTACGCATGGACAGGCCTTTCTGCGTTTGTGTTTGGGTCCGGGTCCGGATCTATTTTTTATTACGTGCCATTGCCTCGGCAATATGCAGGACTTCAACCCTGCCGCCCCGATTTTCCATGCCCCCGCGGAGCTGGAGCACGCAGCCCGGGCATTCGGTCACGAGCAGGTCGGCCCCGGTCTTTTCCACGTCATCGAGCTTGCTTTTCAGAATCTGTTCGGAGACCTTGGCGAATTTGGAGGTGTAGGTGCCTCCGAATCCGCAGCAGACCTGTTCCTCATCGGCCTGGACGAAATCGTATCCGGATTTTTCAATGAGCTCGTGGGGTGCGTCCACAACCCCCATGCCCCGGCAGAGGTGGCAGGGGGAGTGGAAGGTGGTCTTGGTGCCGGACGGTTTGAACTCTCCGCCGGTCACCTGGAGGATATCGTTTACAAAGGTGGAGAAGCTGATCACCTTGTCCGAGAATTGCTGCACCTTGACGCCCACGATGGATTCGTCACCGAGCAGGAAGGGATAGTTGTTCTTCAGATGGGAGGCGCAGGAGGCGCAGAGGGTCAGGATGTAATCGTAGTCGGACGGATCGATGGCCGCGACATTCTGGGCGGCCACATCCCTGGCCGCCTGTTTTTCGCCCATCATCTGGACGGGAAGACCGCAGCAGGACTGGCCCATGGGGAAGTCGACATCCACGCCGTGGTCCGCAAGTACCTTGAGCCCGGCCACGAGCTGCTCCGGGTACACGAAATCCTGCACGCATCCGGAGAACAGGGCCACCTTGAATTTGGGATGGGCCGGTTTTCCGGGGCGGATATCCTTCCACATGTCCCGGAACGGTTTTTTGGCAATGGCGGGCAGGGCCCTGAAGTCCTGATCCTTGGCAAAGATCTGGGGCAGGTGGCGGAGATATTTCGTGCCGCCTGTCACCGGGCGCTGGGCCGCTTTGGCCGTTCTGAGCAGGGTGTGGAAGAGTTTGCGGTTTTTGAGCACCTTGCCCAAGAGCACCGAGGTCAGGGGGTGGCCTTCCTCGTCCTGGATGCGGGCGTGGATTTCCTTGATCAGCCGGGGAAGATCGATCCCTGCCGCGCACACATGCTTGCACGCCTCGCAATTGATGCAGTTCTGGACCAGATTCTTGGCTTTGTCCCGGCCGTGGAAGAAATAGGTCAGGATGAGCCCGATGGCCCCGATATACACGTGCCCCATCTGATGACCGCCCACCATCCGGTAGACCGGACAGACATTGGCGCAGGCACCGCACCGAACACAGCGGAGCACCTGTTTGAACAGCGGGTCTTTGGCCAGCTGGCTGCGGCCGTTGTCCAGAAACACGATGTGCATCTCTTTCTTGCCGTCTGCAGTCCGGGATTCCAGACACTCGTTGGCCCCGGTGATCCAGGTGACATAGGAGGTGATGGCCTGGCCCGTGGCATTTCTGGGCAGGACCCGCAAAATGGTCAGCGCGTCCTGGAGTGATGCGCAGAGTTTGTCCAGGCCCACCAGGGCGACGTGGACCCGGGGAAGGGTGGTCACCAGCCTGGCGTTGCCCTCATTGGTCACGATGCCCAGGGTGCCGGTTTTGGCGACGGCGAAATTGGCCCCGGAAATACCCATGTCCGCCTGGATGTATTTGGCGCGCAGCTCCCGCCTGGCCACCTTGACCAGACGCTGGATGTCCGGGTCCTGCTTGTGGGCGGTGACGTCGGCGAAGAGATCGGCCACCTGATAGCGGGAAAGATGGATGGCCGGCATGACCATGTGCGTGGGCCCTTCGTGGCGGAGCTGGATGATCCACTCGCCCAGATCGGTTTCCGTGATCTCGAATTCCGGTTCCAGATGGTGGTTGAGCAGGGTTTCTTCCGCAGTCATGGACTTGGATTTGATGATCTTTTTGCAATCATTTTTTCGGGCGATCTCCGCGATGAGCTCGTTGGCCTCATGGGCGGTCTTGGCCAGATGGACATGGACCCCTGCGGCCTCGGCCCTGGTCTTGAATTCTTCGTACAGGGCCATCATGTTGTCGATGCCCGCGTCCTTGACCCGGACCACCTCATCGATGAGCCCCTCGACCTCATATCCCTTGAAGGCGTTCACCCGGCCCGAGCGGTAGGCCACGGCAAATTTGTCCATGGCCCTGCGTAGAAAATCGTTGTCCAGGGCCTCGCCCAGTTCCTGGTTGTATTCTTTCATGTTGTGTGCGTTTTGCATTACATGTCCTCCAGAATGAGAATGTGCAGCTCGAGGGGGCCGTGAACGCCCAGGGCCAGAACCCGTTCGATATCCGCAGTCCGGCTGGCTCCGGTGATGAATGCCAGGTAATTGGGATTGTTCTGCATCATGGTTTCGAGTTCTTCGATGATTTCTGCGGACGAGCCCTTGATTTTCGACGCCGGGATGACGGCAACGTGCACCTCGCTGATCATGGTCGCCAGCCTGAGTTCCTCGCTGGAGGAGTCAAGGACCAGGGTCCCGGTCTCGGCGATCCCGTAGTCGCAGAGGGTCAACCCGATATCGATGCCTCCGAGCTGTTTGCGCATGTCTTCTCTGATCACGGAGATCCCCTGTTCCCGGGCCATGGGAACGAGCCGGTCCAGGTCGTCCTGTGCAAGTCCCGGGGCGGCGATGATCTTGCCCCATTCCTTGAGTTCGCAAAGGTCCTCGGCACCGGCAGAAAGGTCCTCTTCACAGCCCGAGGCAAGGATCTGGCAGGCCTCTTTGTTGGCGCACAGATCCACCGTGTACGCGAATGCCCCGTCCAGGGAGGGGACAGAGGAGACAATGGCGGAGACCGCTTCCGCCTTGGTTTGGAATTGCTGGATCACTTCACTCATGGGGTGCTCCTTGGAAAAAATACGTTGGTTGGGAATGCGTAAGCATCTGCGCAAAAATATCTATCACATACTTAACCAAAACTCGTACAAGGGGCGATCCAAGAATCGCCCGTTTTTGCAGCCCCCCGGGAGGGGCTGCAAAAACATGCCTTGGCGTTCTGCATGTGTTAACAGGTATTTTTGAGAAAGAACTCATGAAAACTTGTGATTACGTGATATTGGACCGGTTTTTTGTCGAAAGCTCTTCGGTGATGTGCGCTTTTACCACATGCTGATTGTCTTTGATACCTCCGGCATGCACATTCCTCCGAAGCAAGAATTGTGCTATGAACTTTTTGACGCGATTATTTCTTTATTACGATAAGTTATGGTGAAGAGGCGAAAATATGATAAAAAGATGCGGGAGGTCGTCCGAGATTTCGGACAATGAGAAGGGCAGGGTATCGTACTCTTGCCGCGCAGGGATTCGAAATCAGCAGTCAGGAGGATGAATTTTTTGACAAGATGTCATTTTGTCGTTATGTGCAATCCGTCTCGTACATCTCTAGCCAGGAGAAACCATCATGTTGGTGACCTTGGACAAGCGTGGAAGCATCAGTCTTCCCATCTCCATCCGCAAGGAATTGGGGGCCGAACCCGGCACTCCCTTTGAGATCGTTCTGGAACCCGGGGGGAATATCGCTCTTTATCCGGTTGAAATCTATAGAAAAGTCAGAGTGAATGCTGTCGGCGCGCACAAGCTCGAACAGGCCCGCTCATCGGAAACCGCTTCTCTGCCCGATTGGTTTGAACAGGATATGGACCATGCCGGAACTGATAGCGAATAAAAAAATCGTCAAAGATCTCGAGAAGATTCGCAACAATCCCATCCTACGCAAAAAAATGGCTAAAGCCATGGCCCTGCTGCGCGACAATCCAACCCATCCCGGCTTGCATATTGAGCGAATCGTCAACGACCCCACCGCCTGGTCAGCCCGCGTGGACAGAAAATACCGTATCTCTTTTGAACCGGAATCTCTTCTTCCCGGCGGTTCTCCTGATTGGACATCTCCTGTCAGACTTCTTCGTATCCTGACACACGATGATCTTTACCGATCGCCTCATTGACTTTGAGCGATTGAGTCATCCGGATGCTGGGGTTTGAGCGCGTGAAGTGCCTACCCTTTTAGAGATGTCATAACTCTGCAACTTGTCCATTTCGTGGACGATTTACAAGGTTGTGGGGTTGAAGATCCGTCCCCCGATCATGTTCTCAACAGGAGGATTATCCCCCGGGAAGGCCGAGCCCCAGCTCGGATGTCAACGAGCATCGTCGGGTTTGACAAACAACCCGGCAACGGCGAAGAAATCACCTCGTAATTATTGGACCCTGCTGAACGTATCCTGATTATCTGAACGTCAACCAAGGAAGAGCAATGAGTGGTTGGGGATGGTCACGCTATGTGCCGGTGGCTGAAAGAAGGCTGCAGGCCAAGCGGGAAATGGCCAAGCTGGAAAAAAAAGGCAAGAAGATCTGTCCCGTGGAAATCGAGGGACGGACCATTGCCCGCACCTTCTGGGGGAAGGGATGGTGCAACCATCTGGAATCATTTTCCGATTACGATAACCGTCTGCCCAGAGGGAGAACCTATGCCCGCAACGGCTCGGTCTGCCATCTGGAAATCAACAAGGGAAAGATTTCGGCCATAGTCAGCGGCTCTGAATTGTACAAGATAAAGATCGGAATCAAGAGGCTGCCCAAAGCCAGGTGGGACTCCATCAAGCAACACTGCGTGGGCCGGATCGGTTCCATGCTGGAGCTGTTACAGGGCAAAATTTCCAAGGAGGTCATGGAGGTGGTGGCCAACAGGGCAAACGGGCTGTTTCCGCTGCCCGGAGAAATGGAGTTCAAGTGCTCCTGCCCGGACTGGGCGGTGATGTGCAAACATGTGGCTGCTGTCTTGTACGGGGTGGGCAACCGGCTGGACTGCGATCCCGGGCTGCTCTTTGAGCTGCGAGACGTCGATGCCCAGGAACTCATTGCCCGGGACATGCACCTGCTCGACGCGCAACAGGCAGCTCAGGGCGATACTTTGGCCGATGAAGATCTGGGGGATCTCTTCGGTATCGAGATGGACGCGGAAGCGCTGAATGGGCCCGCAGCCGGCGAGGTCACGGAACCTGCCGGGAAAAAGCCGAGCAAGGCTTCAAGAAAACAGACATCCAAAGCTGCCAGTGGCAAGAACGTCAATAGGGGTTCAACAACTAGAAAGGCCAGGACCCAAACGAGTTCAGCAGCCGGCACGACCAATCCAACCACAGGAACAGCCAAGAACAAACCAGCCTCCAAACCAACTTCCAAACCGGCCACCCGGACCACCGCGGCCAAACCGGCCAAACCGGCCAAACCGGCCAAACCCAAACGTTTTTGTCCCACAGGTCCGCAGATCAGAAAGCTGCGTCAGGCCCAGGGGCTTTCCTTTCAGGAATTTGCCGATAAGGTAGGGTCCTGCGAAGGCTCGGTGCGCCGCTGGGAATCAAAACGCGCGAAAACCAATCTCCGCTCTGATTTTTTGCAGGTCATGCAGGAGATGTTTGAAAAAATGCAGTAGCTCGGCTCAACATCCTGGTTATATGACATTTCTTGTCTCAACTGTGGGGTTTTCAGTCAGCATGTTAGTCCCGACATGGGGCAGAGATCTCGGTACGCCCGTGCTTCCGGGAAGCGGTGCTTCGTTTTTTAAAACCTTGTAATTTCTTAACACTCTGAGATCTATTAAGTTTTTTAAATATCGTAACCCTCAACTCTCTAAGCTTTCCTGAATTCACAATCCTTAATTTCACCATGTCCATCATAACCATATCCCCTTCAGGGCGTCTCAGCCTGAACCCGGCCGAGGATCACGCCCTCGTTTCCCTGGCCAGAGACTTTAGCCGCAATTGGTGCGAGGGGCTTTTTGCCCTGGCCGCCCAGCGGGACGCATGGTCTGCCTATCCCGAGCTGAAATTCTGGTCCAATCTGGCCGCCATCTTTCTGACCAACCTCTGTCACACACCCCAGGAGGTCCACGAGCCGAACATTGAACCTCCTTCGGAAGCCACGTTGCAGTCCTTGGTGGAAACCGCTCCTCCCATGCGCGGGGGGGAGTATCTCAATGCTGACCTTCTGCTGGCGGTCTGGCACGCTTTAGCCGGGTGGGTGGAAGAGCACATCGCTTCCAATGGAGGGATTCAGCTCTTTCTACAGAACTATGCCCCAGACTGGAACATGGTCGGACGGGTCACGTTCCATCTGGCTGAAAACAAAAACGATGACACGCGCCCCTTTGCCTTTATGGCGAGCTTCAGCACCTCGCTGGGCGTTGATGGCCAGGCCCGTCATCTGCCGTTGCGCAAGGCCCTGGAAATGTACGCCGGAGCCGGGAACAAACAGGCCCTGATCAAACTGCTCGGTCCCATCTACAAGGCTGCCTCCCACTGCGATTGGGTCCAGACCATGGTGGAAAACGGCGAGATCTACCGGCCCATGGCCTGGACACCGGGAAGAGCCTATACCCTGCTCCGTGCCATTCCCCAGCTCGAGGACAGCGGGCTCATGGTCCGCGTTCCGGACTGGTGGCAGAAAAGACCGCGCCCCAAGGTGAGCGCCACCGTCGGAGAAACGCAGAAGTCCATTCTGGGTATGGAGACCCTGCTGGACTTCAGGGTCAGTCTCACCCTCGAAGGGGAACAGCTGAGTGGAGAGGCGTTGCAAGAACTTCTGGCCCAGGATGACAACCTGGTCCTTTTCAAGGGCAAATGGGTCGAAGTCGACCGGGACAAACTCAATCAGGCCCTGGATCACTGGAAAAACCTGGAAAAGACCGCCCAGGACGGGGGCATATCCTTTATTGAAGGCATGCGCCTTCTGGCGGGAACCGAGACGGATTTATCCGCAGTACACACCCAGGAAGAGGAGGCCGAAGACTGGGTTCAGGTTCATGCGGGAAAAGGACTGAAACGCATTTTGCGTGGACTCAGGTATCCAGACGATCCGGATGATCCCGAACTGACCCGGGGAGTACAGGCCACCTTGCGTCCCTATCAGCAGCAGGGGGTGAACTGGCTGCACGTTGTCAGCTCGCTGGGACTGGGAGGATGTCTGGCTGATGACATGGGGCTGGGCAAGACCTTGCAGGTGCTGACCCTGCTTAATTATCTGGCCGGACAGAACAGTCGCCGTTCTCTGCTCATCATTCCGGCCTCTCTGCTTGGTAACTGGCGGTCGGAGGCGGAAAGGTTCACCCCTGGGCTCAGGCTGTTTTTTGCCCATCCCTCACAAACCCCGAAAAGGGATCTGGAACGTGTGGCCAAAAATCCCCAGGAGCTTTTGCAAGATTATGACCTGGTCGTCACCACGTACGCGCTGGTCAGCCGTATGGACTGGCTCAAGGAGCAGGATTGGCAGCTGGTGATTCTGGATGAGTCCCAGGCCATAAAGAACCATGCCACCAAGCAGAGCAAGGGGGTTCGCCGCATCCCGGCCCATGCCCGTATCGCCCTCACCGGAACCCCGGTGGAGAACCACTTGAGCGACCTCTGGTCCCTGTTCGACTTTTTGAATCCCGGTCTCTTGGGCACGGCGTCGAAATTCAAATCATTCGCCAAAACCATGCACGAAAAGGCCGGAAGCTATGCCCCCCTGCGCAAGCTGATCAGCCCGTATATTCTGCGCCGGTTGAAGACGGACACATCCATTATCGCCGATCTGCCCGAAAAAACCGAGACCATCCGCTATTGCGCCTTGAGTAAAAAGCAGATCAAACTCTATCGGCAGGTGGTGGAGGGGATGAAAAAGGCCTTGAGTCAGGAGATGGAGGCCATGGATCGCCGGGGGCTGGTTTTGCAGAGCATGATGCGCCTCAAACAGATCTGCAATCACCCGGCCCAGTTTGTGGGAGATGGGGACTATGACCCGAAATACAGCGGAAAATTTGCCCGTCTCAGGGAAATAGGGCTGGAGCTGGCCGAGCGGCAGGAGAAAATGCTGGTCTTCACCCAGTTCAAGGAGATCATCCCGGCCCTGCATGACCACCTGGAAGGCATTTTCGGCCGGAGCGGCCTGGTTCTGCACGGAGGAACCGCGGTCAAAAAGCGAAAACATCTGGTGGAACAATTCCAAAAGGAAGACGGTCCCCCCTTTTTCATCCTGTCCATCAAGGCCGGGGGAACAGGACTCAACCTCACCGCAGCCTGTCACGTGGTCCACTTTGACCGCTGGTGGAATCCGGCCGTGGAAAATCAGGCCACAGACCGCAGCTTCCGCATCGGCCAGACCAAAAATGTCCTGGTCCACAAATTCGTGACCTCGGGGACCATCGAGGAAAAGATCGACGAGCTCATAGCGAGCAAGGAGAAACTCGCGACCGAGCTGCTTTCCGGCAGCGGAGAAATCCGCCTCACGGAACTGGGGGATGAAGAGCTTTTGGAACTGGTCGGTCTGGATATCGACCGGGCGTCGTTCTGAACGCTACCTTTCCGCGCAGCCGTATGATTGGGTGACGGAGGGTGGTGGGGATACTTGCAAGCCGGTGGGCGTTTGGTGGACTTGGATCCAGCCGCATCCTGACCGGTTTGTCCAGATTGGGGAGTCTTCAGGCGTCCTTGCAGAAGCAAGATGCATGGGGGTCTCATCCCGTCAGGGGGGGGGGTGGAGTTGTCCGGCGATCCGCAGTAGGTATTTACAGATTGTTGATCCTGCAGGCCGCGCACGCGGCCCCGAATCCGTTGTCGATGTTCACGACGGTCACACCACTGGCGCAGGAGGTGAGCATGCCGAGCAGGGCGGACAGCCCGGAAAAAGAGGCTCCGTAGCCCACGGACGTGGGAACCGCCACAATGGGCTGGGACACGAGCCCGCCCACAACGCTGGCAAGGGCCCCCTCCATACCCGCAATAACGATGATCACCCGGGCTGTGCGTATGGTATCGAGTTTGTCCAGCAGGCGATGGATGCCGGCCACGCCCACGTCGGAAATGAGCTGTGCGCTGGAACCGAGCATTTTGCAGGTTTCCCGGGCCTCCTCGGCCACGGGCAGGTCCGAGGTTCCGGCGGTGATAATGACGATTTTTCCCGGCCCGCGGTCCACAGGTTTGCTTGTCAGGGTGAGTGTCCGCCCCAGGGCGTTGTATGCCGCCTCCGGGCAATGGGAACGGACATGCTCGGCCATATCCGGTGGGACGCGGGTGGCCAGGATGTTGGTCTGCCCACCCATCCGTTCAAAGATATCGCCCACCTGTTCCGGAGTCTTTCCCTCCCCGTACACGATTTCCGGAAAACCGTTTCTGAGCCCCCGGTGCAGATCGAACTTGGTGTGTCCCAGATCCATGTAGGAGAGATCTCCCAGCCGCTCCAGCCCCTCCTCAACACCGAGCCTTCCTTCACGGATTTCGTGCAGCAAGTCACGCAAAGAAGTATCCATCAGTCGTTCTCCAAACATTTAATATCGGGCCGGTTCAGGCTGCCCATGCGGTATCCTGCCAGATCCAAGGTTACGTGCCGGTAGCCCAGTTCCCGGAGTCGTGCGTGGATGCCGAACCGCCTGTCCGCTTGGACAATCCTGGCCACCATGTCATGTGGGACCTCGATGCGGGCGATTTCGCCGTGGCTCCGCAAACGGACCGTCGCGAATCCGAGAGAACGCAGGATCCGCTCCCCTTGATCAATCCTGGCCAACTCGGCTTCACGGACACGGGTGCCGTGGGGAAGCCGGGTGAGCAAACACGCTCCTGCGGGCAGATCCCAGGTGGCAAGGCCGTGCCATTGAGAAATATCGCGGACATCTTCCTTGGCCATTCCGGCATCGAGGAGTGGGCTGACGACACCCAGTTCCTGCACCGCCCTGCGGCCCGGCCGGTGATCGTCCAGGTCGTCCGCATTGCTGCCATCCACCACGTGGACGATCCCGGCCTGTTCAGCCCGCCGGACCAGACGGCCGAAAAGGAATCGTTTGCACAGGTAACACCGGTCCAAGGGGTTGCTGCGCAGTGCGTCCAATATGGGCATGTTCACGATACCGTGGGATACACCGAGGTTCTTGGCCGTGACAACGGCACCCTTGATCTCGTCGGCCGGAGTATAGGGCGTGGCGCAGGTAAGGGCCAGGACGCTGTCCCCCAACGCTTCATGGGCGGCATGGAGGAGCAGCGTACTGTCCGCCCCGCCGGAAAACGCCACCAGCACCCGCTCCATGGCGCGCAATGCTTTCAGCAGTCGGGCGTATCGATCGTTGTGTACGGGGGTGAGCATGACCTATTCCTGCCGGGCCACAAGGGTATATATCTTTGTCAGGGGGATCCCGGTCCGCCGGGCAATCTCCCGGCACTCTTCGTATTCGGGCTTGGCGTGTACCACCTCGCCGTTTAAAAGGGCCTCCTTGATATGCACCGGGCCGTACGGGGTCTCGATTTTGCGGAACCGACGCTCCAGCGAGGTCTTTTCCACGGCGATGCTCTTTATGCCCAGGGTCGTGGTGTTGCAAAAAAGCATTTCTTTGAAACGGGACGCTTCCGCCTCGCCGCACAGGAGAGAGATCTGGGTGGCTGGACGATTCTTTTTCATGATGATGGGAGTGAAATGCACGTCCATGGCACCCTTTTCCATGAGCAGGTCCAAAACATGGCCGAGCTGTTCCCCGGTCATGTCGTCGATATTGCATTGGAGCAGCCGGGCGGATGCGGTGCCGTCCCCGCATGCGGGCTCTACACGGGCCAGGTGTATCCGCAGAAGATTGGGGAGCTCGGCCCTGCGGTGGCCGATGCCGTAACCGGATTTGGTCACCGTCAGGGCTGGGGTCGTGATGAATCTGTCCACCCGGGCGGCGAGGATGGCCGCGCCCGTTGGGGTCGTGGCCTCGTGGTCCGTGCCTCCCCGCGTCGTGGGAATCCCCTCGAGGATGGCCACCGTGGCCGGCGCCGGCACGGGAATGATGCCATGGGCGCAGCGAACCTGACCGCCCCCCAGCTCCACGGGTGAGGCCCAGACCGCGTCCACCCCCAGATACTCCAGACAGATGGCGGCGCCCACGATATCCACGATGGAGTCTGTGGCACCCACCTCGTGGAAATGGACCCGGTCCACCGGTTTGCCGTGGACCTTTGCCTCAGCCTCAGCCACCCGGGAAAAGATGGCCAGGCTGGTTTCCTTGACCGGATCGCTCAGGGTGGAGGCCATAATGATGCCGCGGATATCGGCAAAGGTGCGGTGGGGGGGGGCATGGGGCTGATCCGGGCCGTGCCCGTAGTCATGATGGGCGGGCCGATCCTGGTGATCATGGGATCCATGGTCGTGATGGTGGCCATGGGAACCGTTTGCAGGGCGCAGGCACACGTCAACACGCGTGCCCATGATGCCGTTCCTTTCTTCCCTGGTAACGGCCAGTTTAAACTCGTCGCTGATGCCGAGTTTGTTCAGTTCGGTCCGGAGGTAATCGGGGCCGACGCCCAGATCGATCATGGCGGCGAGATGCATGTCGCCGCTGATCCCGGCGAAACAGTCGTAGTAGAGTATATTCATTCTTTACAGCAGGTTGTAAAAAGGTGGTTCCGAGGGACGGGGGCGATACGCCTGCGCCCATAGGCGGGTCCGGCCCGGGAGCCCTACATGCTAACCGCCTGTAATTTCTTAACTCTCTCAAATTTCTTGCGGTTGCAATTTTGATCCTTGGGAAATGCACCTGGATAGTCGCAGAATGTCTTTTTCTGTGTCGTTCTCTGGTTCTCTGTTGCTCGAGCGACTTTGCGGGCGGGCGTTTGGGCTTTTATTGGGTTGCGGGCGGAGCCGGCCTCGGAAGGAGGGGGTGGGTTAGTCTTTCTGCATGGAATCGATCAGTCCCCTCAGGCTGGAGGCAAGGTCAGTCAGTTCCTGCAACGATCGTGACGCGTGTTCCATGGTCGTATCCACATTCTCGGCTATTTCACTCACCTCCAATGTGGATCGGTTGATCTGTTCGCTGGCTGCAGATTGTTCTTCTGCGGCGGTTGCAATGCTCTGGACCTGGCTTGCGGTCTGCTCGCATTCCAAAACGATCCGTTCCAGCGCGCTGCCGGATTCCGAGGCACGCTCCGTGCTTTGGGCCACTGATTCCACGGCCTTTTCGGTTGCCGAGACGTTGTTGTTGGCGCTGCTTTGGATGGCAAGGATGGCTGTTCCCACCTCCTTGGTGGCCTGCATGGTTTTTTCCGCCAGCTTGCGCACTTCATCGGCCACCACGGCAAATCCCCGTCCGGCGTCGCCTGCTCGGGCCGCTTCAATGGCGGCATTGAGTGCCAGAAGATTGGTTTGATCGGCAATATCCTCGATGACGTCGAGAACTTTACCGATATTTTCAGCCTGACCACCAAGGCCGACCATGGACGTTTTAAGGGTTTGGGCGTTGGATTGGACCTCGTTGATGGATGCAACGACTTCGCTGACCGTTGTGGAACCCTTACGGGCCTCTTCTTTTGCCGTATCTGCAGATTCGGCTGCGGCATGGGCATGCGCGGCAACTTCGCCCACCGTGGCATTCATCTCTTCCATGGCGGTTGCGGTCTCCGTTGTTCGGTCCCGTTGTTCAACCGACCCCTTCCGGGCACTGGAAACAGCCTGCGAAAGTTCCTCTGTTGCACCGGTCAGCCGTTCGAAAATTTCATGGGCCTTGAGGGCTGTCTCGCTCACCTGTTCGCTTTTCTCCCGAACCTGGGCCTCACGAGTACGCATCTCGGTCATGTCGAGATAGAGACACATCCCGCCGACAATCTTTCCATCAAGATCACGCAGGGGACACATGTTGATCAAAACAGGGACATCACGGCCGTCATGGGCCTTGAAAACGGCATCGATGTTGTTCCGTTTCCGGCCGGTTTCCATACAGGTCTTGATGACAGCGTCTCTGTCGTCCTTGTAAAAAATCTGGGAAATCCGGCGCCCGTAATATTCCCGAGGATCCTGATCAAGGGCCATCATTGTTAGACATTCTCGGTTAAGAAAGGTGATGTGTTGCTCTGTATCCACTGTTGCGCATGGGATGGGCAGACCGCGCAGGACACCCTGCAGGTATCCCTTCTGGTGGCGGAGTTCCGTAACGATGGCATCCACGGTTCCGGCCAGACCGCAAACCGCTCCGGCATCAAGGCCATGGAGTGCATCGAGATCTCCCCGGGCGATTTTGTTCCCCCACTGAAGAAGCCGCTGAGCGGGATCCATATAGATTTTTTTTGATGCAAAACCGGTTACGAATGCAAGGAGGGCAAAACCAACAAGTATCACTGATAACGAACTGATATCGTCAATCAAAAGTGATGCAATAGATGCAATAATTGCGTATCCTAATGCGTACAATGCGCAGATTTTCCATCCAGTGCTCATTGCTCTCCTCCATATGATTTATACTAATAATATTAGATATTGAATTAAAAAGAAATGTTTGCTATGCAACGAATCGCTTGACCATGACAGGCTGGTTGTATCCTCCCTCCTGTTCGGTGCATAAGGTCGAGACAGATCACGAGGATGCTCGTGGGGAATAATGCATGGTGAATGGTGAACGCAATGCGTTTTTTTGCCGAATGACTCAAAAAGGGTAGGTGCTGGGGTGAAACTAGGGCAGACACGGGAGCCTGCCCTTCTGGATTTGATGTTGGTTATGACCGATGATGACCCGTGCTTCTTCTGTTTTTTGGGGGTCAGTCTTGATTTGAGTGTTCGGCATTCCTTGAACGGGATTCTTCTATTGCATCAAGGATGTCCGTTGTTGTTGCTTTTGTTTGTATGCCTGGAACGTCAAATGGTGATTTAGGTGATTTGGTAAATACAATTTTAAATGTCTCGCCGTTTCTACGTTTAATAATAACATCCTCTGTTTTTGCAAAATCGAGAACAGCTGAAAATTTTTGACGAGCCTCTGAATATGTATAGACCTTCATCAGGCCACCTCCATAACGTGAATGCCCAAATTATAAGCAACTTCAATCATACGTCGATCAATAGTTATCAATGGGCAATGTAAAGAAAGGGCACATACTAAAAAATATGCGTCATATGCGTAAATATTATATTGAGATGCTATTTTAAGTGCATCACGGATGTTAACGCTGCGTAAATCAACCGGTATTTGTTGTGTAGCATCCCAGATAGACAACAAATCATCCGGTTCAAGTCTACGTCTTTTCAGCATTGCTGATAACGCATTTCCAATCTCAAAAGGCAATATATCCGGGGCAATTAAATCGTGGCCTAAAGTACATTTGATAATCCTGTCTCTCTCCGGTTCATGGAGGGTAACTGCCAAAAACGTATTTGTATCTGCTATTATTTTCACATGTACAATTGTGCTAGTGAATAGGGTTTCTGTCAAGATGATTTTTAAATCCCGTACGTGGCCATCAGCGCAGAAAGAGGTGCTCGTAAGAATTCCCGACGCTGATGGCTGATAATTTTTCAACTTTTATCCTGGCCCTCTATCCCTTTGTATGAGCCCGGACTTCATCGTGATCAGAATTTTGGCGATGTCAATCTGTTCGGAGTCTTTTCATCGAATAGACTCCTTGTGCCCCGGTCAGGCTGGTGAATGTGCGTGTATCCTTGGATTGGAGCAGATGTTTGATCTGATCGAAAACTTCCTGTACGAATTCCTTTGATCCCAAAATGCCGGCATCGCTGAAGTATCTGGTTCGGTAGCAGAAGAGTTCGAACCGCTTGAGTTCGAAATGCTTCTTTCTCTCCTTTTTCACGATTTTCGCGTCCATGGGCTTGCCCTTGCCCGTGTCCACAGCACCGGTTTCATAAACGAATTGTCTGTATTTGCGCATGATCTCGGATGGTTCGCGTTCTCCCCATTCCTTCATCCCGAAATCCACGGAAAGCAACCCGTCCTTGTTGGCCGTCTGGACATGGTAGCCCATGGAGCACCATCTATATGCCTCCGGTTGTTCCACAATCCCCGCACGAACCGGATTCAAATCCACATACGCCAACAGGTTGATCAGAGAACGACCGTTCTGGACGATCAGGGATTTGAATCGATCCCCCCAGAAATACCCCTTTCTACCATGCCGCTTGTTGTAGTAGCGCGTGAATACCTGTTTGATATCCTTGACGAATTTGGCCAGTGAGGACCAGCGTTCCCTGAATTTCGGGATGGTCTGATCGCTTATCTCCCGACCTTCGGGAAACCATTTTTCCAACCGTTCCCGGACCTGATCATCCGAAAAGTGGTCCTCCGTGTACATGCGGGTGACCAAATGGAAGTGGTTCGACATGATGCAAAATCCCAGCACATCCACAAAATAGAACCGACTCAACCTCCGGATGAGACCCAGCAGGTAGTCCTTCTCGGGGTTTTCCAGTGGAAACCCATCCAAAGCGGTTCTGGAAATGATGTGGTAGACGGTAGGAGTGTCCGAGCGAACAAACCGAGCTATTCTGGGCATCTGGAACCTCAGGGTGTAAAAGTGCAAGGCAAGAGACGATTGTCGAGAGGGGGGGGGAGGCAATGATCTTGCCCCAGCCGTCGAAATTTTTCAACTTTTATCCTGTCCCGTAATTCGATACTGTTTTGTCCCTTCCGGGAACGCCGAGCGTCTGCTCGGCAATGCGTGTACAAACCGGCAGAAAACAGGGAGAATGGTACCGTCGGATCAACGATGACGATATACCACTAGGCATTGTCCGAAAGGCCGAGCAGACGCTCGGCGTTCCCGGGAAAAGCCACTGCCTCATGCCGAGTTATGGTGCTGAATAGTTACAATACAATTTTAAATGTCTCGCCGCTTCTACGTTTGATAATTATCAACTTTTATCCTGTCCCGTAATCCATACTGTCCCGTAATCCATACTGTCCCGTAATCCATACTGTC
>NZ_JBUDSQ010000033.1:0-31151 GCF_054921335.1 Desulfoplanes sp.
TCTCTTAAATTTCTAAAATTTCTTAAATTTCTAAAATTTCTTAAATCTCTTAAATTTCTAAAATTTCTTAAATTTCTAAAATTTCTTAAATCTCTTAAATCTCTTAAATTTCTTAAATCTCTTAAATTTCTAAAATTTCTAAAATTTCTAAAATTTCTACCAATCATGCTCGACTACAAACTCCTCGAGGGACTGGCTGCCGTTGTTCAGGAACAGGGATTCGACAAGGCATCCAGGACCCTCCACCTGACCCAGTCGGCCATCTCCCATCGCATCAAGACCCTGGAAGAGCAGACCGGCCAGATTCTGCTCGTTAGGGGGACACCTCCCAAACCGACTCCTGCCGGGCAAAGGGTGCTCAAGCATTTCCGATTGGTTCAGAGTCTGGAGAATGATCTTGAAGAATCCCTCTCTCCCCATCCACGGGACGGGTTTGTCTCTCTGGTGCTCGGGGTCAATGCCGACAGTCTGGCCACCTGGTTTCTGCCCGCCATACGTCCCTTTCTGGACAGCGAGAGGATTCTGCTGGACCTGCTCATCGAGGACCAGGAAATCACCCACCGTCTCCTTGCCAACGGCGAAGTCATCGGGTGCATCACCTCCGAGGCAGAGCCTTCCCAGGGATGCACGGCCCATCCTCTGGGAACCATGACCTATAGACTGATGGCAACCCGGGAGTTCGTCGCAACCTGGTTCCCCGGCGGGCTGACCCGGGAGGCCGCCCCAAAGGCCCCTGCCGTGATCTTCAACCGCAGGGACGGACTCCACCACAGCATGCTGAGCGGCCTGTTCCCGGAGTTCGAGCAATCCTTTCCTGCCCATTACATTCCGTCCTCGGAACAATTCGTTCGGGTCATCACCCAGGGCCACGGATACGGGCTCATCCCGGACCTACAGCTCGGAGATATTCCGGGCAGGGAATGCCTCGAGGAATGCGCCCCGGGACATGCGCTGCCCATTCCGCTTTTCTGGCACACCTGGACCCGGCAGTCGGACCTGCTGGGCAGGTTCACAGCGGCTTTGGTGGAAAGTGGGGGGAGGTTGCTTGCTTCCCTAAAGTGAAAGCTACGGCAAAAAACTTTTGCCCTTGACTTTCATGCTCCTGCAAAGGATTAACTACTATTGATAAAAGGTAACCACGGAGGCTTCATGCAGATCATACCTACAGCCAACATGACCGTTGAAGAAAAAATTTTTGCCATGGAACAACTTTGGGATGAGTTGTGTCGAACTCCCGATTCTGTCCCCCCCCCCTCTTGGCATGTGAAAATCCTGCAAGCGCGCCAGCAAAAAATTGATCAAGGACAGGCAGAATTCCGTGACTGGGATGAAGTCAAGAAAAGTCTTCAGCAGAGTATCTTATGAAAATAAAGCTCCTAGCAGAAGCCGAACAGGATCTTCGGGATGGATTCCAGTTCTACCAGAGTCAGCAAGAAGGACTCGGGCATTATTTTTTGAACGCGCTCACGGCTGACATTGATTCCTTGGCTTTTTTTGCAGGAGTACACGAAAGAATAGCAGGATTTCACAGAGCACTCTCTCGCCGATTTCCTTTTGCAATCTACTACACCGTGGATACCGATATCGTAATTGTCAAAGCCATTCTGGATTGTCGAAGAAAACCAGCCTGGGTACGCCTAAAACTCTCCGAGTAATCATGCGAACAGTATTCTTTACCCCATAAAAAAAAGCCGTCATTCGACGGCTTTTTTTTATGCAAATCTGTTGGCAGAACTCCCGATCACCACCCCTTGCTTTCCAGGATCTCGTTGATCTTTTCCTCATTCTTCTTCTGAACGATGACCATTTTTTTATCCTTGGCAGCGGCAATCTTCTCGGTGAGAGCCTTGAGGTCGGCAGGTTTTTCCAGAAAATCAGTGGCCCCGATCTTCATGGCCTCAATCCCTTTTTCCACGGTGGCGTGGCCGGTGAGTAAAATAATCTGGGCCTCGGGGTGGCTCGCCTTGATCCCCTTCAGGGTCTCCAATCCGTCAATATCCGGAAGCTGGAGATCGAGAACGATGGCGTCATAGGAATCCGTATCCACCATCGCAAGGGCCTGCTGGCCGGTGGTCGCCGTGGCCACATCCATACCACGCACATGCATCCGTTCGGCCAAGGCGCTCAAAAAATCCTTTTCATCATCCACAAGCAAGACCTTTTCCTTGGACATAGTCTCTCCTTTTTTCATCTTCCTCGTTCACGTTGACCATGAACCGTGTATTTCAGGCAAAGCCCCTCGCTCTCCTGACCGGGATACGACCTGACGGCCCACCCCCTTTTTAAACACCCCGAAAACACACCTCGGTCATCGCATTGTCCCCGTCACTATTTTGGACAACCGCCCCAACTGCTGCGGCCAGGGACCGGACTGTCTTAGGAGTATGCTCCAAACCGGGCGTGATTGCAACGACGGGCCCCTGATCGCTTCCACCCACATGCAGGACCAAGGTCTGTCCGGTCGCAACAACGGCAAAAATCCCTTCAAGGCATTCCACAAGGAGCTGCGTGACAAGAAACGGCTGTGCCATGGTTGCCACGGGACCATCGGCCTCACAGGTGAGCACGATCCCCCGGTTGGTGGCGAACCGCTTGCACAGATCCACGACATAAGCGCACAGTTCGCCAAGATCGATGCGCTCGGCCACATTGTCGGGACTGTGGGCAAACCGGTTGAGCCGTTTGACAATGGTATCCATGCGCTGAACCTGCTCACCGATGGTCCGATTGATCCGCTCGACCCGGTCCGGCGACAATTCACGCCCCTGTTTTTGCAACATGAGCAGATCCTCATGCAGACCGTTCTGCTCATTGATCACGGCAAGACAATTCTTGATCTCATGGGAAATGCTCGCACACATCCTGCCAAAAAAGGCAAGGCCATCCTTTTGATCACATTCATGCCTTGGAATGTCCTGGGTGGTCATCTCTGACGGTCTCCTTGATCCTGCTTCTTCCCGGCCATGGCCTCTTCGAGCTTTTCCACCAGGGCCTCGAGTTGGAGGGGTTTCATGAGGTAGAAACACGCCCCCCCCTCACATCCCTGGCGAAAATCCGCCTCCGAGCCATGTCCGGTCAAAAAGATAAAACGCAATTCAGGGACCTTTTCCTTGAGCATACCCATGAGTTCGAGCCCGCTGATACGGGGCATCTTCACGTCCAATACAGCGATATCGAAATCCTTTGTCTGCGCCAGCTCCAAGGCCTTTTCCGCGGAGGTGGCCCACTCGGCACGAATCCCCCGAAAACCCAGCCGTTCGGCCAGGGTACTCACCAACTCTTCCTCATCATCCACCAAAAGTATATACACGCTCACTCTCCCGTACGGACCGGACAACCAGCGGTCCATTCCTGCTATTGAATACCCCCCCGCCTCTTCCCGTGGAATACGAGCCATTGCGTTCTATCGCTTGATGGGGAGCTCGATGGTGAACGTCGTCCCTTTTCCGAGTTCACTTTCCACGTGGATTCTCCCTCCGAGCTTTTCCACCAGACCATAGGTGATGGAAAGGCCGAGTCCTGTCCCGCCCTGTTTGGTCTTGGTGGAGAAAAAGGGGTCGAAAATACGTTTGATGTTTTCCCGGCTGATTCCCTTGCCGTTGTCCGCGATCATCACGGCCACGCGGTTCGTACCGATTTTTTGCAGCTCGACATTGATCCAGCCCCCATCGTCCACAGCGGCAAAGGCATTGTTGACGATGTTCAGGAAGACCTGCTGGAGCTGCCCCCGGTCACTCTGGATCTCGGGCAGATGGTCTCCGGCATGCAGGCCGATGTGGATATCCCGGTATTCGGCCTCCTTTTTCAGGAACTCGAGCACCTCTTCCATGAGATTGTTCATATCCAGGGATTCCACATGCACATCGATGTGCCGAGCGAATCCGAGGAGTCTATGGGTGATCGTACTGCACCGCTCCACAGAGGTGAGCACTGAATCGACCAGACCGATCAACCGGGGATCTTCCTTATAGTCCTTGGAATAGGTCAGCAGATCCTTGATCAGCCCGCTCTTCTCATTGATGATGGCCAGCGGATTGTTGATCTCGTGGGCCACCCCCGCGGCCAATCTGCCGATGGAGGCCATCTTGCCGGTGTGCTCGATCCGGCGCATGGCCGCGGACCGGGTCTTGTCGGCCAGATAGATCCGATTGACCAGAAAGGTGACCATCCAGAGGATGACGAAAAATATGACCACGACGCTGACCGCAAGAAAGATGAGCACCTCGTTCCTGAGCCTGTCCCATCCGTCGGCCGCTCCACCCTGCTCACGCAGGAGCATGAATATAAAGGGTGAATCCGGAATATAGGCATACCCGGTGACCCACTCCGGTGTCTGAAGGATCTTGGTGGTCGTGGAATACAGGGGCACCTGCACCCCGCTCGGTTCCAGCACCTGGCCGTGACTCCGCGAAGGCGTCTGGAGGATACCCTCCTTGTTGGAGATAAATGCGTCCCAACCGGGACGGATATCCAGATGCTCCACCAGATCGTAAAATTGGCTGGTGTCTATGGTCGCCCGCAGAATGAAGAAGGAGCCGTCCTCTTGCTGATGCTTGACCGCAATAATGAAATGGGGAACGTCCCGGAACCCCCGGAAGACGTCACTGATATAGATCCCCCGCACAACGACCTCCCCAAACCAGCTCTGCTCCTTGTAGTTCTTGTCCTGCAAGGGGTAGGGGCCGACGTAGGCCCGCTGGACGCCATGGACATCAATCACTCCGATGTCGATAAACCCGCCGAACGACTTTTTCAAGTGGACGAAAAGTTTACCCAGGTGGCGTCTGTCCGTGAGCTGGTCAAAAGAATTGTCCTCGACCAAAAAAGTCAAAGCGGATCGTCGTTCCTCGAGAAAAAAAGAGACACTCCGTTTGACATTGGAGACGAGGCGGGAGGCCGGATAGACCATCTCCGAATAAACGGTCTTCTGGTACTGATTGAGATTCATGACCGTCAGCAGCAGCAGGGGCAAGATGGAAACCGTGGTCATGCTGATGATGACCCACCACCAGACCCGCCGGTAGCTGAAAAGGCTCTGGGCGCCCTTTCCGGACTCTGTCTCCCTCCAAAACGGAGGAAGGAATCTGTGCATGAACTCGGCATTTTTTTTCATAATCCGCTGCTCACCACCTGAAATTAAGGGTCAATCCCACTCGCATCGGGCACGTCCCCGGCCGAACCATCTGCCTCTGGCAACGGCGGCCGGGGACATGGTGGACTCTTTCCTGCCCCAAACCTATTTTGGAGTCCGTGGTCGTTTGTGTAACCGATATCTGCCCGTAGCTATCCAGGTTCATTCCCAAATGGAAGGATCCCGGGGGTAAGAAATTCTAGAAATGACAGACGATTACCATACAGGCCTTTAATCGTTTACATTTCTTAACGCCTCCAATCTCTTAATCGTAATGAGCCGCGAGCAAGAAATCCTCGTATCAAGGCATCCGTACAATGCATGGCTGCCGGCCGGTTTTGGTTCACCCCTGTGCGTACTTGGCCTTGGCGGCCTTGAGGGTATCGGCCAACTTGTCGATATTAACCGGTTTCTCCAGATAGGCAAAGGCACCCATCTCCATGCACTTGGACCGGTCGGCGTCCGAGCCGTGCCCGGTAAGGATGATCACCTCGACCTTGGCATGTTCCTTTTTGATCCTGCGCAAAACCTCGTACCCGTCCACGCCGGGCATGCGCAGATCCAGGACCATGACCTCGGGCTCCTCGTCCTGGACGAATTCCAATGCCTGTTCCCCGTCATAGACCACATGCGACCCCATGTCCCGCATGAGCATACGCTCGGACAGGGTTTCCACGAACTCCCGTTCGTCATCCACGAGCAGGACCTTGGCCGGGGTCTCGAAATCATACCGTCTGTAGACATCGTTGCGGTAGAAATTGGGGCCGACCTTGGTATACACCTCTTTGACCCCATCGACGCCCGAAGCGATCTGCTTGAGCTCGTCCTCGAGCCGGGAGAGCATGATCACGTTCTTCTCGATGACAATGGTCACCACCCCCTGGTCCGCGGTCACCGTCATACTATGTCCGGCCGTGGCCAGCTCCAGTTCGACCCGGGCGGCCAGGACGAAATCGGTAACCGCCTGACGGCTCTTGTCCGTGGTCCGCAAAACATCGTTGGTCGCCGCCTTGGCAATGATGTCCACGCACTCGTCCCGTTCTTTCTTGTCCGTGGGAACGATGATGTCGTACAGCGATGAATCCCAGGGATCGTTATGGAAAAGATGCTCGGTCCAGAAGGAACAGCTTTCGTCGAACTTGAGGATGGCCTTTTGGGCCTCCTTCTCGTTCATCCCCGTGGCCTGGGCCACCTCGACCCGGGCCTGACGATCGGCGATCAGGCAGACCTTGAGTACATGGGAGATGGACTCCGGGATCAGATGTCCCAGGAATCCATAATAGACGACGTTCTCCCTGGCCAGGTCGCTGGCCATCACGGATTTGAGATAGGCCACGCAACGGGCCTTTTCATGGGTGAACTTATCAAAGGCCGAGGGTTTTTCGTACACGGCCCGGGCAATCTTGTTCTCGGCGATATTGAACCGTTCACTGGCCTTGGCGATCAGATCCTGGTCATGGACCATTTCATAGCCCAGGGTATCGGCCACACGGGTGCCGATTTCCTTGGAATGGACAAAATTGCCGTGGAATATCGTTATCGAAGGCATGAGAATCCTCCCTTTGGAAGAATGGGTTTGCACAACCTTGTCTGGATCGGCCGGTACCGGTGCGGGATACGTCCCGCATTATATCCGGCGCCGGGGAATACGATCCGTGCCTGTCAGACCGTTTTGGCCTAATTGTCTTCGTTTTTGGGTACATAGCTCATCAGAGGGCACCCACAGTCGTTCTCGTCCTGGGGATGGACCGAGTTGTACAGACCTTTGATGGCCCCTTCAAGCGTGGGATAGATATTTTCCTCGCCGATCTTTTCCAGGAGATGGGTCCGTCGCATGACGTCGAGAACCCGTTCCTTGACCCCGGAAAAGGAGATGCCCCGGCCCGTGCTCCTGACACGTTCCACAAGGAGGGACAAGGCCTCCTCGCCCGAGGCGTCCATCTCGTTGATCCCGCTGGCAGCTATGTGGATATGCTTGAGATCGGGCACGGAACGCATGATGTCAGTGACCTGGTCTTCGAGATAACTGGCGTTGGCGAAAAAAAGCGGCCCATCGAACCGTATGGTGGCGATATACTTACATTCGTTGAGAACCGAGGTGTCCACGCACTGGAGGGAGGAATCCTTGTCCATGGCCAGCTTGGCCACCTTGGGCCGCATGCTCTTGTACAGGAACACGCCCAGGGAGAGGACCACACCGATCATGATCCCCTTGTCCAGATGCGGGGCAAAGGCCAGGGTGCACAGAAAGGTGAATATGGAGATGGCCCCGTCATACCATTGTGCCTTCCAGGCGTGAACGAAACCCGAGACGTTGACCAGCCCGATGACGGCCATCATGATGACCGCAGCCAGCACGGCCTGGGGCAGGTGGTAGAGCAACGGGGTAAAGAAGAGCAGGGCGATGACCACGGTCAGACTGGTGACCACGCTGGAAAACCCGGTCACGGCCCCGGCCTGGAGGTTGACGGCCGACCTGGAAAACGATCCCGAGGCCGGATAACTCTTGCCGAATGCCCCGATGATATTGGCCAGTCCCTGACCGATGAGTTCCTGGTTGGGATCGAGACGCTGACCGGTCTTGGCGGCCATGGCCTTGGCAATGGAGATGGCCTCCATGAACCCGAGCAGGGAGATGATGGCCGCAAAGGGAAGCAGGGTCAGGATGGTACCGATGGAGACGGAAGGAATACTGATGGTCGGCAGTCCGCTGGGCACCACGCCCACGACCGCACCACCGCCGGTGAACTGCAATCCGTCGGCGGGAAGTTCGGTATTCTTGATCCTGATCCTCCAGGTGCGACCGTCGCTTTCCATACCGGCAGGAAGCTGTCCCTGAGGGTAGAAGAGCATGGCTCCATCTGCCTGCTCAACACCGGCAAACAGCTGGTTACGGATCTCCTCCCGGTAAAGATGAGCCGCTGATTTGGCCATCTCGATCTTGGCGCTCACGATGTCGATATCGTGCTGCTTGTCCAGATAGTCGATGGAGCGTTCGTTACTCTGCTCCTTGATGGCGGTCAGTTCCCCGGTGAGTTTGGCCCGCTCTTCCCCATAATGAACATTATCCACGACGGCATTGTTGAAGGCGGCAATGTTGTTACGCACTTCAGGGGAGACGACCTGATCGAGACTGCCCGTGTAGTTATGCTGAAAACTGAGTGCCCACGAGAGCAGTGTCGTCACGACCACGGCCACGAGCACATTGGGGATCCTGGGATTGATCTTCTTGAGCCCGTACATGATCCCGAAGGCCAAAACGGCCATGCCCAGTGTGGGCCAATGGGTGTAGTGGACCGCGGCCTTGCACACCCGCCAGATGGTCTCGTAATGGTGCGAGGCCTTGTCCACATACACGCCGAAAAGTTTGGAAAACTGGGACGTGGCAATGATGATGGCCGCGGCGTTGGTGAACCCGTTGACCACCGGGTGGGAGAGAAAGTTGACCACCAGGCCGAGCCTGAGCACTCCGAGGAGGAGCTGGAAGAACCCGACACTCAGGGCCAGAAGAATGGCATAGGCGACAAAGGCCTCGCTGCCCGCCGTTGCCAACGGCTCAAGGGAGGCCGCGGTCATCAGGGAGACAACGGCCACCGGGCCCGTTGCCAACTGTCGGCTCGAACCGAACAAGGCCGCGATCATCGGGGGCAAAAAGGAAGCGTACAACCCGTAGTATGCCGGCAATCCGGCCAGCTGGGCATAGGCCATTGACTGGGGGATGAGCACCAGGGCCACGGTCAAACCGGCAACCATGTCCAGCTTGAACTTGCCCATGGAATAGCCCTTGAACCAGTCCATAAAAGGAAAAACTTTGGATACGACAGCAATCATACCTGCACCTCGTCACAACTGTTGGTTAAAATTTTCTTGCACGCCTGCAAAATGTCAAAATACAGGGAATGCACAGGAAAAATGTTCTCAACATCGAACCGCAACAAGCCGTTGAGCATCCCGAAAATGATGACCGCGGTCTTGGACGCGGAAACATCGGCAATGGACCCATCCTCCTTGCCGATGACGATCCCCTCGCTCATTGCGCTCAAGAAACAATTGTAGATGGTTTCAACCGTTGTCCGACAGGCATGGTTCACCGAAGCCAGTTCATAGGGATGACTCCGGTGGAGCAGGGAGAGCTCCAGCCCCCATTCCTCGGACAGATAAAAATACACATTGATGACACCCTCGACCATTTCCAGTCCCGAGTCGAAGTGTCGATTGTTGATCTGTTCATCCACTTCGTTGATAATCAGACCCTTGGCCCTGTTCAGGGCACACAAAAAAACATCCTCCTTGTTTTTAAAATGATGAAAGATGGTTCCTTCCGCTGCCCCTGAATGTTTGGCGATTACCGAAATGGAGGTATTCTTGAATCCATTGGTGGCAAAAAGCTGGGTCGCGGTTTCCAGAATGGTCTGCTTGAGTGACATGCTTTCTCCTTGAAAAATCCCGAGTGAGCGCTCGGTCGGGTTCTTTCTTGTGCGTAAACGAACAAGCGTGTCAAGTTTTTTTTACCGTCCGCGGCCGATATCCTCCGGACGGATCAGGGACATCGTTTGCAAAAAAAGGAAAAACCCCCTAGAAAAAATCCAAAAAGACAGGCTTGTTGAAGACGGGTACACGGCAATTGCCGCCACCTTGCCCCCCCTTGACAAGACCATGGTTAGAGCACACAGAGCGATGACGGACCGTTGCACCGACCACAGCACACGAGGATTGTATGCCCCCAGAACGGATCAGCCCCATAAAGGCCATCCGCAAGACCTGTCTCCTTTGCCAGGGTGGTAGCAGAAAATTCGTTGCCGAGTGTCCTGACGAAACCTGCCCCTTGTATCCCTTCCGTTTCGGCACCCGGCCACAGGGTCCCAGGGCCAACCTGCTCAAGGTGATCAGAAAATTTTGTCTGCGCTGCGCGGGATCGGCAAAGGCGGCCAATGCATGCACCGCGGGGAAAAGAGTGGAGAGCATGGCCCCGTGCTGGCTCCATCCCTACCGGAAAGGCAAGATGCCCGCGAAAAAACGGGCCCGCCGCAAGACGGCACGCAAGCCCGCCCGCCGCCAAAGGAAACCCGAACGCGAGCTCGCCCTCCCCTTTTGACCCCGTTTTCTTGCCCGGTCACACGGTCGCCTTCCGCGATCCGTTCATCCGGGCGCGGTCCGGAACCCCGGATCTTTTTGGGGGGCGTTGCGGGACAAGTTTGGGGTGTGGAACCACCATTTTACATATCGACCGCCACAAAAAACGCCCCGTAACCGGGGCGTTTTTTGTGGCGGTCGATATGTCTCCAGGCGGAAAAAAGCGGACTGCAGGGCTCGGTCACCCGTCAGGACCAGCGGCCATGTAGTCGGCCAGAGAGGCGCCGGTCATGGGCTTGTCCATTGTTCGGCACCACAGTGCGAACCTACCGGCCTGCACATCCACCCTGCTCGTCCTGATGCCGGCCCGATGGATGGACGCCATGGAGGCCTTGGTCTCCTTGCGCCATTGGGCATAGGTCCTTCCTCCGAACACCGCCCCATCAGTCTTTCTGTCCAGGGCGGTCCACTGGGTCCTTGAAAACCAGGGGATCCTGATGACAAGGTCGTCCAAGGTGGGGGAACAACCGGGAACGGTCCCGGAACCGGCAGGGTTTACACGCATACCATTGCCCCTAGTCGTCGGAAAAAAGCGGTGGGTACAACGAGACATACCGATCCCCCAGGGCATAGGTCTGCGCGAGGATCTTCAATCGATACAGGGTGGCCTGGCTAACCACATGCCCTTTGGTTATGAGCACATGTCCGCCGCCCTTGACGCTCAGGTCCTCCGCAAAAATCCATCCTTCCTGCAGATCCTCCAATTTGAGCGCCCGCACCCCCTGTTTGCGGGAAGAAGTGACCAACCGACAAAATCGCTCCAGGACCTCAGGATGATAGAGTTCCGCATTCTTGTACATGAAATCCACAGCATCCTTCGTAAGCAGATCCTGTTGTTTCAGGGCATCGAAATCGAGACAGATCCTGAGCATGTACGCCCCAACGGGAACGTCCTTGTCAGCCTGGTAGTCCTCCTGCTGCAGCCGGATCATTGCGATGATCTTTTCGAGTCTGGGGATGTCCGAAAGGAGCCACGCGGCCGCCTCAGGATGGTTTTCGATGGCCAGGGCCTCTTCGGGGACCATGTCCTTGTCCCCCATCTGGGCGGTTGGCCCCATCGAGCTCACAGAAACCCATCCGATCTGGGAGAGCAGGGCCGCCAGCTCGTACTGCCAGACCCCGTGCAGCCCCATTTCTCTGGCAAGGGTGATCATCTGCCCGCGGATACGCTCCCCCTTGCCAAAGGCGGCCGGATCGACCAGGGAGAGTATATTGGAAAGGACCCTGATGGTTCCCCGCAATGTTCCCTTGAGTACCTCCTTTTCAGCCCGGATCAACCGGTACTGGGCAATCCCGGCCTCCAGATTGGCAATCAGGGTCTCCTTGGGACAGGGCTTGTTCATGAACCGAAAGATCCGCCCCCTGTTCACCGCACCGATGGCCGATTCAAGATCGGCATATCCGGTCAGAAGCATGCGCACGGTTTCATCGGAAACCTTCCTGACCTGCTCCAGAAAATCGATCCCATCGGCCCCGGGCATCTTCAAGTCCGTGACCACAACGGCATAGGGCCCCTCCGTCTTGATTTTCCTCAACCCCTCGATGGGCCCCTGGGCTATGTCCACGGCAAATCGCTTACGCAGGACCAACTTGATCCCACGCAAGAGATTTGGTTCATCGTCGACAAAAAGTATTTTCTCGTTCATTATCTTGTTCGCCTCTTGCGGTCCGGACTACATTGTCTTTGGCACATGGATACTATGTCCTTCAATGTATAATGGCAAGAAATGTATCGTTTGCCCATCTTTTAGGGATCCCCCTTGGCCAGGGGCCTGGACCACAGGCCCGAGAATACGGAATGTGAAAATTTTCTTTTTCTAGACGATCTCCGGCTTGCCCTATATCCGACAATGGCTTTATTTTAGCAAAGGAGCACTCCCCAATGACCCTGTCCACCCTCTTTTGGATCGCCTTCGGCCTGTTCGTCGTGGGCATTGTCCATACCATTGTACGCTGGTTCATCCCCTCCTTTCTTGGAATCCCTTCCCCGCATGGCCCAGGAGCCCGTTTGGCCGCAGTCATCCGCGGGAGCGCACAAACGATCGCCCCCCCCAAACTCTTTGCCCTGGGCAAGGCCATTGTGATGGACACCATCCTGCTGCGTCCACTTTTCAGGGCCGGAAAACTCCGCTGGGCAACCCACCAACTCATCTTTGTCGGATTTGTCCTGTTGGCGGTGTTCCATGCCCTGGGCACAGTAGTCACCGAGAACCTCTTCCCGGACTACCAATCCACGCTGAACCCGTTTCTGGTCGGTCGAGAAATCCTTGGTGTCATGGTCCTCGCCGGGGTCGCCATAGCGGTCTACAGACGGTTCCTCCGCAAGGAACATCTCCTATACTCCAACCATCACGATGTCCTGGCGCTGGTCCTTCTAGCCACGATCATCCTTTCGGGCATAGCACTGGAAGGGATGAAGATGGCCTCGTACACGGAATTCACGGACATGGTCGAAGAGTACTCGCTCATCGACATCCAGGAGGATCCCAAGGAATTCAACGCTCTAACAGCCTATTGGACAAGGGACTCCGCCCTGGCCCCCCCCCATCCCGTCCAGATATCGGAGGAGCTCGTCCAGCGGGGTAAGACGGTCCATGGGGAATACTGCGCCTACTGCCACGCTCCCAATGCATGGGGGTTTGCCGGATACGCCACGGCCAGGATCATAGCCCCCATCGCCCCTGCCATGGACCGCATGGGGATGGTCTCCGTCCTATGGTATGTCCACATCCTTTCCTGCCTCCTCGGACTGGCAACACTCCCGTTCACAAAATTTCTACACATCCTGACCACGCCCCTGAGCCTGATAACCAGGGCGGTCATGGGACCGGACAGTCACCCTGCGGCCGTGGCCGTCCGTCAGGCAATGGGGCCGTCCGCCTGCACCCATTGCGGGGTCTGCAGCCAGCATTGTTCCGCCATGGTCGCGGCCGGAACACTGAACAACCCCCTTATTCTGCCCGGAGAAAAAATGCAGTACCTCAAGGGGCTTTCCCCGTCGGAACGCCCCGCGTCCCGGGTGGAGAAACAGCTCGCCGAGGGCATTTTCGTCTGCACCAGTTGCCAACGGTGTCTCGATCTCTGTCCTTCGGGGATAGACATGGCGACGTTATGGATGGACATGCGTAAACACCTTCTTGGCTCCGGCCCCTCCCCCCTGGCCCTGCTCTCCCCGCTGGCCTATGTACCTGCCCTGCAGCAAGATCCGGTGCTCCAACAATCCATGGGCAAAGGATCCCTTGCCAGTCTTGAACGTGTCCAAAAGGATTTCGAAGAACTCATGGAACCGGAAACCCCGCTCCTCCTCGAGGAACACGAAGACCCGGACGCGGCAAGCCTATCCAGGAACAAGACGTTTTCCTATTGCTTCGTGTGCCAAAACTGCACAACCATCTGCCCGGTGGTGGCATCCTACGAACATCCCCAAAAAGAATTGGGCATGCTCCCCCACCAGATCATGTGCTCGCTGGGTCTGGGACTCACGGAGATGTGTTCCAAATCGGCCATGATATGGAAATGCACCACCTGCTACCAGTGCCAAGAGCATTGCCCCCAGGATGTGCGCATCGTCGACCTGTTCTACCGTCTCAAGCACGCGGCCGTAAAAAATGCCGAATCCGACAAAAAACCGGTCCGCATCAAGCTGGACTGAGGCCGGATAGCAGATCAAACGCATTGTGCGCTGCGAAATATACCCCCTACATCCGTACCAGGATTTTTTGCCATGAACCAATACGCTCTCTTTCTCGGTTGCCAGATCCCCGCCCGTGTCCGGGGGTATGAACGATCGGCCCGCACGGTCCTGAACAAACTCGGACTGCCGGTCATGGACATCCCCGGATTCACCTGC
Organism: Desulfoplanes sp.; assembly: GCF_054921335.1. Lineage (NCBI taxonomy): Bacteria > Pseudomonadati > Thermodesulfobacteriota > Desulfovibrionia > Desulfovibrionales > Desulfoplanaceae > Desulfoplanes > Desulfoplanes sp. The sequence goes on from NZ_JBUDSQ010000033.1 coordinate 14,115, forward strand.
TGCGGCTATCCGCTGCGCAACCTGAACCGGATCGCCTTCCTGGCCTCGGCCGCCAGAAATCTGGCCCTGGCCGAAGCCCAGGACCGTGATATTCTCACCCTGTGCATGTGCTGCTTTGGAACCCTGAAAAAGGCCGAACAATTCATGGATGAAGACCAAGAGCTCAAGGAGCAGGTCAACGCGGTGCTGGCCGAGGAAGGCCTGTTTTATGGAGGCAAGGCCCGCATCCGCCATGTGTTCAATGTCCTCTATCAAGAGGTCGGGATCGACACCATTGCCCAGGCCATGACCGTTCCTGTTGCACCGGTCAAACTGGCCATCCACTATGGGTGCCATGCCCTGCGTCCGGGCGACATCACCCTGTTCGACGACTCCATCGCCCCCTCGATCCTCGAAGAAATGGCCCAGACCACGGGGGGTGTCCCCCTCAAGTGGGACACCAAGTACGATTGCTGCGGGGCCCCCCTGCTCGGGATCGACAATGGTCTTTCCTTTGACCTGGCCCGCAAGAAACTGGACATGGCCGAGCAGCATGGTGCCGACTACCTGTGCACCGGATGCCCTTATTGCCACCTCCAGTTCAGCAATGTGCCTCCCGCGGAAAAGACGTCCGGCCCCACCCCCATCCTCCTGACCCAGATCATGGGCCTGGCCATGGGGGCAACGCCCGAGGAACTCGGCCTCGGACCCGGATTCACCCTGGCCGCAACCGGCATAGAATGACCGTCCGCGCTCCCAGATGTACCAATCCCCGGGATACCCCCACGACCCACCAACCTGATCGGATCCCTAAAATCTCTTAACGCTCTCACATCTTTTACGTCTCTCAAATTTCTTAAATTTCTAACCATTTCTAAAATCACCCCAATCGGAGTTTTTCCCATGGCGGACAATATGATCGGCGCAGTCGTGGTCGTCGGTGGCGGGATCACCGGCATACAGGCCTCCCTAGATCTGGCGGATGCCGGATATTATGTCTATCTGGTGGAGCGGTCCAGTTCCATTGGCGGAATGATGTCCCAGCTGGACAAGACATTCCCGACCAATGACTGCGCCATGTGAATTATCTCCCCCAAACTGGTCGAGGTCGGCCGGCACATCAATATCGAACTCCTGACCCTGTCGGAAATCACAGCGGTTGACGGCAAGGAAGGCAATTTCACGGTCAGCGTGCTCCAGCATCCCAGATACGTGGATACGGACAAGTGCATCGCCTGCGGGCTGTGCGCTGAAAAGTGTCCCAAAAAGGTTCCGGACGAATACGATGGCGGGCTCTCCAAACGCAAAGCCATCTATCTCAAGTACGCCCAGGCCGTGCCCCTGAAGTACGCCATAGACGACACCCAGTGCATCTACCTGACCAAGGGAAAATGCGGCAATTGCGCCAAGATCTGTCCCCAGAATGCCATCGACTACACCCAGACCGCCCAAACCCTCCGGCTGAACGTGGGTGCCGTGGTCCTGGCCGAGGGGTGTTCCGCCTTTGATCCGGCCAAACACGATATCTACGGGTACACCCGTTCTCCGAACATTCTGACAAACATGGAGTTTGAGCGGCTCCTGTCCGCATCCGGCCCCACGGACGGGCATCTGGTCCGGCCTTCCGACAAAAAAACTCCCAAGAAAATCGCATGGCTCCAATGCGTGGGTTCCAGAGACCGGCACAAGGGGGCCAACGGGTACTGCTCCGCGGTCTGCTGCACAGCGGCCATCAAGGAGGCCATGCTGGCCAAGGAACATTGCACCGACTTTCTGGACACGGCCATCTTCTATCTGGATATCCGGGCCAACGGGAAAAATTTCGAGCAGTATTTCAACCGGGCCAAGGACGATGCCGGGGTCCGGTTCATCAAGTCCAAGATCTCGGAGATCGCGCCCCTGGACGAGAACAACCGCCACGCCATCCGGTACGTGGATGAGGCAGGGGAGATTGCAGAGGAGCATTTCGACATTGTGGTCCTCTCCGTGGGCCTGAGCGCCAATGCCAAGAACGCGGACATGGCCGAAAAAATGGGCCTGGACCTGAACCAGTACCGGTTCGTGTCCACCTCATCCTTTGCACCCGTTCAGACATCGAGGCCGGGGATCTACGTGTGCGGTTCGTTCCAGGCCCCCAAGGACATCCCCTCATCGGTCATCGACTCCAGCGCGGCGGCAGGCGCCGTGGGCAGCAGGCTCGCTCCGGCCCGGTTCACCAAAAGCAGGATCCGGGAAGAACCGACCATCCGAGAAACCCGGGGGGAGCCCGTCCGCATCGGTGTGTTTCTGTGCCGCTGCGGCACGAACATCGCCGGCGTGGTCGGCATGGACCGGCTGGAAGAGGCTACCAAGGCGCTTCCCGGGGTGGTCTATGTGGGCACGAACATGTTCTCCTGCTCCCAGGACACCCAGGAAAACATCGCCACGATGATCCGGGAAAAAGGCATCAACCGGGTCGTTGTCGCGGCCTGCACCCCCAAGACCCACGAACCCCTGTTCCAGGAAACCCTTATCAATGCGGGGATCAACAAGTATCTCTTCGAGATGGCCAACATCCGCAACCAGTGCTCCTGGGTACACAAGGCCGCCCCCGGGGCGGCCACGGACAAGGCCATCGACCTCGTGCGCATGGCCGTGGCCAAGGTCGCGTTGCAGGAATCCCTGGACGAACCCCAGCTGGCCATCGGTCAGTCAGCCCTGGTCATCGGCGGCGGGGTTGCCGGGCTGGAGGCGGCCAAGAATCTCGGGGACCAGGGGTTCGCGACCTACCTGGTGGAACGGTCCGACCGTCTCGGAGGAAAGGCCTGGTTCCTCCAGCACACCTGGCGTAAGGAAGACGTGCACGCCTATCTTCGAGCGACCATCGAGGCCGTTGAGAACCATCCAAAAATCACGGTTCTCAAAAACACACAGATCACCAACGCCTCCGGATTCGTGGGCAATTTCACCACGGCCATCAACACGGCCGGAGCCGTCAGCGAGCTGAGCCACGGGGTGACCATCCTCGCCACGGGTGCCGAAGAGCTCAAGCCGGACATGTACCTGTACGGCGACGATCCCCGGGTCCTGACCCGTTTGGATCTGCACAAAAAGTTCATCGACGACGAGGAATCCCTGGCCAAGACGAACACGGCCGTGCTCATCCAGTGCGTGGGCTCGCGCATCCCCTCGCGCCCCTATTGCTCTAAACTCTGCTGTACCCAGACCATCAAAAGCGCCCTGCGCCTCCGGGAACTCAACCCGGACATGAACATCTATGTCCTGTACCGAGACATGCGCCCCTACGGGTTTCAGGAAGACATCTTCCGCCAGGCCCGGGAAAGCGGCATCCACTTCATCCGGTACTGCTTCGAAAAACCCCTCTCGGTCACCCGGGCGGACAGCTCACTGCGGATCGATTTCAGCGATTGCGTGCTCAGACGAAAACTGCGCATCCAACCGGACCTCCTCGTCCTGGCCACGGCCATTGTCCCGGAAAAGAAAAACGTTCTGGCCAACATGTACAAGGTCGGCCAGGACGAATACGGATTTTTCTCCGAGGCCCATGTCAAACTACGGCCTGTGGATTTTGCCACCGAAGGTGTATTTGTCTGCGGATTGGCCCATGCGCCCAAACCCATTGACGAATCCATTGCCCAGGCCCAGGCAGCCGCAGCCCGGGCCGTGACCCTGCTGGCTGCCAAGGAGATCCACAGCTCGGGCAGCGTGGCCCAGGTGAGTCCGGCCTATTGCGTTCGTTGCGGGGTCTGCGTGGCGGTCTGCCCCTACAACGCCCCCATGCTCGACGCCCAGTCCGGCAAGGCGGTCATCCAACCATCCCTGTGCAAGGGGTGCGGTCTGTGCACGGCGGCCTGCCGTTCCGGGGCCATCCAACTCAAGGGGTTCACCGGACCGGAGATCATGGCCGAGATCAACGCGTTCATGGATCTCTGAGCCATTGCCTGCCGTCATCCCTTCCACTCAATCAAAAAGCGGGATCGGAACACCATCCGATCCCGCTTTTATGATCCACCGACAAATCCAGCGGCATGTACTCCAGCGGGGGGCTCCGCGCGTTACCCCACCAAGGCTTCAACGCCTAGCGCGGACCCCAAAATGCGACAACGTCCATGACACAGGGGACTATTTCCACCGGGGATTGCGGTAGGAACTTTTAGACCCCGCCCAGCACCGCCTAGAGTCCGAGAAAAATATCTTCAAAGGCAATCCGACCATGTTTCGGCCGGAACCAACCTACTCACCGAGCATGATCCGGATGATCTCCTTGTCCGTTTCACGCATACCGTCCCGGCCCAGCCGGCCGATGTTGGCGATGGTGTTTTCCACCCCCTTTGTCACGATGCCGTCCCCACCATAGAATTGCTGGCCGTTTCTGTACATATAAAAGCCCAGAATTCCGGCTTCCACCGCGGATGCGATCTTTCCGGCGCAGGACGGTTTGGCACCGTCGCAGATGATCCCGGAGACAATGGCCAATCCGTTGACGATGGTGTGGGCGATCTCCTCATACCCCCCACCGTGCAGCCAGGCGATCCCGGCCCCGGCTCCCACTCCGGCGCTGACCGCCCCGCAATAGGCGGAAAGACGGCCGATACCCGTTTTCTGATGGATGGTGATGAGATCCGAGACCACAAGGGCCCGGGACAGGGTTTCTTTGTCAACGCGCAATTCCTTTGCGTACTCGATGACCGGGACCGAAGCGGTAATCCCCTGGTTGCCCGAGCCCGAGACAATGACCACGGGCAGTTCGCACCCGCTCATCCGGGCATCCGCCCCTGCCGCGGCCATCGCCTTGGCCCTCACCTTGATGTCCTTCCCCCAGGTCCCAAGCAGGACCGAGCCCACGTTGGCCCCCCAGTCCCCACGGATACCCTCCTGAGCGATGCGGTAATTATATTCCGCCTGACGACGGATCAGAGCGTCCACATCCGCCAGGTCCACAGAGGCGGCAAAATCCAGAATATCCTTCACATCCATGATGGAACGGTCCGTGAGGGTGGAGCGCTCCATATCGCTGCAGTTCGCGTCCTGCAGAAGGACGTCGCCGTTACGGGTTATCCTGGTGATGTTGGTATGAAAATGCGTGATGCGTACCGACGCATCGGAGTCTCCGGCATACGCCGTGACCAGGATGTCAAAAAGGAAACCGCTCTTGGAATTCTTTACCTGCACATCGGTGTTGCCCAGAAAATCGTGGATCTCTTTGCGTCCCTCGTCGTCCACGCAGGAGATGACCTCCAGCACCTTGTCCGGGTCACCGGCCACGATGCCCGCAGCGACCGCGGCCCGGATGCCCTTGAGATGGCCGGTATTGGGCACCACCACGCTCTTGACGTTCTTGATGATATTGTCGCTGGCCCCGATGACCACCCTGTCCGGTTCCCTACCCAGCACTTCCCGGGCCTTGGCAGCGGCATAGGCGATGGAGATGGGCTCGGTGCATCCCATGGCCGGAACGAGTTCCTCCTGCAAAATGGCCGCATAGGCCCGATATCTCTTGTCGGTCTTTTCCATGGTGTCTCCTCCAAATGGTGTGCAGCCGACAATCCCGGGGAAAGATTGCCATACCTGAAATACTCCAGGCAGAATATAGGGTGGCAAGTATACGGAGATGAGTTTTTTTTTCGGAGAATGCCATCAAACCATATCCGCAGCCCCGAATAGCCAAGGGGGCTTGGCGGCGGCATACGGTCCTGACCACAATGATGGCTACGGGGGCTCAAGAGATCGCCCCTGAAAACATAAGGGACAAGGGTGGAACCTGAAAACAACATGACGGTGGGGGACAACCACCACACGGACGGAGAAATCAGGACGTGGTCCTGGTCCGCGGTGTGTTCAATAGTCCTGGGGCAACCCGTCCAGCTGGGTCTTGGAGAACACCGGGCCGTCCTTGCACACGTAATAGGGGCCCACATTGCAGCGGCCGCAGATGCCGATACCGCATTTCATCCGGTTTTCCAGGCTCATGAAGATCTGGTCCCCGCTCCAGCCCATTTTGTCGAACACGGGCTGGGTGAACTTGATCATGATAGGGGGGCCGCAGATGAGGGCAATGGCATTGTCCGGATTGGGCTCGGCCTGCTCGGCAATGGTCGGCACGAAACCCACAAGACCGTCCCATCCCTCGGCCCCGCGGTCGATAGTGATGTGGCAGCGGACATCATCGCGCTCCTGCCATTGTTTGAGCTCCTCCCGGTACAAGAGCATGCCCGGGGTCCTGGCTCCGTAGATGAAATCAATGGTCCCGTAATTCTTGCGATTGTCCGGATGGAGGAGCCAGTGCATGGTCGCCCGGAGCGTGGTCACGGCAAACCCCCCGGCCACGATGACGATATTCTTGCCCCGGTTTTCCAACAGGGGATAGCTGTTGCCCAGGGGGCCGCGGATGCCCATGATCTCGCCCCCGCCCATGTTGTGCAGCCGGGTGGTCACCTTGCCCGCCCGGTTGACCGTGAACAAAAGCTTGTTCCCCTCAGTGGGACTGGAGGCGATGCCGATGGGGATCTCGCCGTACCCGGCAATGCTCAATTCGGCGAACTGGCCGGGACAATGGTTGAAGGCCTGGGCATGCTGCTCGTCGAGAAATTCGAACCAGTAGGAACGGAGCTGCCGGTCCTCGGTCTCAACGACGACCTGGTCGATGCGCACGGGATAGGGAAGGTAGGGATTGTGCATAAGCGTCCTGAAAATAACGTGTTGAAAAAATCGTAGGGGCGACCCTTGCGGTCGCCCCTTTGATGCCCGCCCGGAATCCAGACGACTGCGACATTGGGCGACCGCAAGGGTCGCCCCTACGAAAGATTGTGGGCCGCAAACGCATCCATCAATCGCACGACTTCCCGCACATCGATATTCACGGGACACAGACGGACACACCGGCCACAGCCCACGCAACCGAGGGCCCCGTCGCGGCGTACAGGGATGTAGGAAAACTTGTGCATGAACCGTTGTCTGACACGGTCCATCTTGGTGGATCGGGGATTGTGGCCGGATGCGTGCTGGGTGAACAGCCAGTTCATGCAGCTGTCCCAGACACGGATTCTGCGGCCGATTCCGCCCTGGACCTCGTCCTGGATGTCGAAGCAATGGCAGGTGGGACAGCAAAAGGTACAGGTGCCGCAATTGAGACAGGAGGCAGCGACCCCGTCCCAGAACGGTGCGTTGAACAGTTCAAGGACATCGGCCGATGCCAGGTGGTCGGAGGAAGGCCCGGGCTCAATGGCTTTTTCGGCCCCAGCCTTGAGTTCGGCAGCCCTGGCCGTATCACCCGCTCCGGCCGGTTCCAGATCCGCAACCAGGGGTTCCCCCCTGACACTCAAAACTCGAATCAGAAATCGGTCCTCCAGATCAACCAGCAGCAGATCGAGCCCCTCTTCGTGATGGGGACCGCATTGCATGGAGGTGCAGAAACAGGTGGGACAGGGATCGTTGCAGGCCAGCCCGATGAGGATGGTCTTGGCCCGTTTGTCGGCCCAGTACACGTCATGGGTCAGCTCGTCCTGGCAGAAAATCCGGTCGAGCAGGGCAAGGGCCCGCGCGTCACAGGGACGGACATTGAGCAGAACCCGCTCCCCCTGCATGGGGGGGACCTCCTTGAAAATCATCCCCTGAGGCGATTCTTTCTCCTCGTCGTCCTTTGCTGAACCTTTGTTGACAAAGCGCATCATGCACTCGTCCTGGGGAAAAAAGAACTCCTTGGGCGAGAGATCCGTGTTCTGGAAATCGAACACCAGGTCATCAGCGCTTTCCACCTTGCCCCAGACCAGCGCGTTGTCCCGGACCACCGGGGCATGGACATCACGGTCTTTCTGCAACGTTTCCAGGAAAGCATCGATCCGTGTCTTGGGGAGTATCCTATCTGTCATGGGAAGCAGTCATCCTTGAATAAGTGGAAAAACGCAGAGCAAGGCAATCCGACAACAAACCCGCCTTTCCCGGGAACGCCGACCGTCTGGTCGGCCTTTGGGGCAACACATTGAAATGATTGTCATGAAATTTTCGCAGATGACGCAGTCGCACAAAGATGCCGAGCAGACGCTCGGCGTTCCCAGGAAAGGCAACCACCTGCAATTCGACAAATCACGCCATCAGCTGATAAAATCTTCGGGATCATTCGGCTGGAACACGGTCATGGGGGGCTTGGCATCCAGATCCATGCCGGGCTCGTACTCGTAGAGATCCCGGATGTCCTTTTCGATCTTGCAGGTCAGCCGACGCATCTTGATGTTCATGGGACAGACCGACTCGCAGGCCCCGCAATCCGTACACCGCCCGGCGCAGTGGAAGGCACGCAGAAGGTGAAAGCCGGCCACATCCGCGTCTTCCAGGGTTTTGCCGCACCATTGGGGAGAGGCCTCGTCCACAAAGCAGACCTTGCAGTAACACAACGGACAGACGTCCCTGCAGGCATAGCAGCGGATGCACGAAGCAAAATTCTCGGTAAAGGTTTCCCACCGTTTGGCCGCATCAAAGGGTTCCCATGGCGCTGCCACCTTGTCCAGATTGCCCCCTGCGGTCTCATCGACCTTGTCCGCGACCATGATGTCCGCGATGACCGGGTTCCTGTGCATGCATGTGGCGCAATTGTCCCGTTTGACAAAATTCCTGGGGATCTCCTGGGAAAAACCAGGGCCTTCGACCAGAATGTTCTCACCCTCTTCGCCCACGGTCCGGATATCCTTTCCCGGCAACCGAGCCTCGATCTTGCGGTAGTCAAGCATACCCAGACAGGGAACACCGATGACCACCACCTTGTCGCGATCCACCTGCCCTTCCTGGATCAGCCCCACAATATTCCGGCTGACACACCCCTGAGCCACAATGCCGACCTTGTCCTTCCTGCCGATAAGATACTTGGCCAGGTTACCCGTACAAAATCCCGTCCAGCAGAGCCGATCCACATCCTCGGCGCTGGTCACAAAGACGGGCCGGGCACGCATGGGAATGGTGCCTACCTCGTACCCGAGCACGCAATCCACGGTTCCGTTGGTCAGCAGCTCCCTGGCGGTCTCACGGATTTTCGTTTCTCTTTCTCGCATCATCCAGCCGTCCTGATATCCTTGATGAGCCGGGTATTCGGCCCCAATGCGCGAATGGCCTCCACAACGTCCCGGGCTGTTTTCTGGAACTTGTTGGATTCGGCCGAGGAGATCCAGGAGAACTGCAACCGCCCGGGTTCTATTCCGATGTATTCCAGAAGATTCTTGAAGACGGCGAACCGCCGTCTGGCGTAGAGATTGCCACTGATATAGTGGCACTCGCCCGGATGTCAGCCCGAGACCCAGACCCCGTCCACACCGCGACGGAAGGCCTGGAGAATGTAGTCGGGTTTCATACCCCCGGTGCAGGGAATGCGGATGATCCGGATATTTGCCGGATAGGCCATTCGCCCGACTCCGGCCAGATCCGCAGCCCCATAGGAGCACCAATTGCACAAAAACGCAGCTATGCGTGGTTCAAATATCTGATCGCTCATAAGCCCTCTCTTTACGGGGAAGGGATACCTCTAAACAGTGGCTCCGTCCACATGCTCAAATACCTGGTACGCTCTTTGGCCATCCACAGCTCTCTTTTGGACACAACGGATATTTGGTCAACATCATGAATTTATTCACAACGGCTATGACACATTCCCGGAACTGAAACGCCCCCAAAAGCTTCCGTGATAAGCCGGCCAATGGTACCTAATCTCAGACAAGCGGTAAAAGGCCCTGCACTCTTTCGTTTTTCCTTCAGCCCCTGACAATCAAACCATGAAAATCTTTCTTTCAAATAGATAAACAGCTTGTTTCAATCATCTTTTCAATTTATTTTTATGCTTGTATCGACAACATGGCTTCTACCCACAGGTTTAAAAAAAATATTCATTCTTCCGGTAGGTTGAAATTTTTTGTAACCATTCAGCACCATAACTCGGCATGAGACAGTGGCTTTTCCTGGGAACGCCGAGCGTCTGCTCGGCCTTTCGGACAATGCCTAGTGGTATATCGTCATCGTTGATCCGACGGTACCATTCTCCCTGTTTTCTGCCGGTTTGTACACGCATTGCCGAGCAGACGCTCGGCGTTCCCGGAAGGGACAAAACAGGATCGGGCTATTGGTGGCTGAATAGTTACAATTTTTTTTGCCTTCACATGATCTTCCCATTCACGCAGCTATACAACCGTTGACCTAAAAACAATACGAAATTTGAGCGGGTTGAGTGCAAGCACTCCCTTTTGGCACGAGGTACTCTCACCATTACCGCCTCTTGTTCATGGAATGGATCAAACAACCGATTCCATGAGCAGGTAGAAAATCAATCACGGGAGGATGTCCATGCAGCACATGCGGGAAAAAACCGGGTTCTTTCTCGGCCCCATTCTTTTTTTTATCATTCTGTTCATGCCGGTTCCCAACGGCATGCAACCCGAGGCCCTGAAAGTCGCTGCGGTCACGGTGCTCATGGCCGTGTGGTGGATCACCGAGGCCATCCCCCTTCCGGCGACATCTCTTTTGCCCATCGCCCTGTTCCCCCTGCTCGGGATCATGAAGTCCAAAGCGGCGACCGCCCCCTATGCCAACCACCTGATCTACCTGTTCATGGGCGGTTTCTTCATCGCCGTGACCATGGAGAAATGGAACCTGCACAAACGCATCGCCATGCACATCGTCAATCTGGTGGGCACGAGTCCGGGCAGACTCATCCTTGGATTCATGATCGCCACTGCGTTTTTGTCCATGTGGGTGAGCAACACGGCCACGGCCATGATGATGGTCCCCATAGGCCTGGCCGTGATCAAGAAGGCCAACGAGGATGGGGGGAAAGACGGCATGCGGACCGGCACCCCTCTATCGAGCCACTTTGGCATCGCATTGATGCTCGGCATCGCTTATTCCGCGTCCATAGGCGGCGTGGCCACGATCATCGGCACCCCTCCCAACGTGGTCATGGTCGGCATGTTGGATAAAATGTATGGGCAGACGATCACCTTTTTCGACTGGATGCTCTTTGGGGTTCCCCTGGCGGTGATCATGATAACCATTGCATGGCTCCTGCTGACACGGGTGCTCTTTTCCCTCGAGGGGGATGTTCTCGCCGGGGGAAAGCAGTATATTCGCGAAGAGCTGGCCAGGCTCGGCAAGACAACGCCTGAAGAGAAAAAGATCCTGGCCATCGGTGGTTTTGTATGCGCCTTTTGGATCGGAAGAGGGTTCCTCCATATTTCAGCGCTCAGGTACGTCCACGACGCAACGGTCGGTATCCTCGGGGCCGGTCTTCTTTTCATCACCCCGACAAATTTTGCCGAACGCGAATTTCTTCTGGATTGGAAAACCGCCGTAAAGATTCCCTGGGACATCATCCTCCTCTTTGGCGGGGGGTTGGCCCTGGCCAACGGATTCGCCAAATCCGGCCTCGCCGTATGGCTGGCCACCCAGCTGACCGGACTCCAGGGAACAAATATGGTCGTGTTCATCGGTATCGTCGTTTTACTGGTTGTCTTCCTCACGGAAATAACCTCGAACACGGCAACAGCAACCCTGCTCGTCCCGATCATGGGCAGCGCGGCCGTGGCCCTGGGCATCCATCCTTTCGGGCCGATCATCGCCGGCTGTGTCTCCGCCTCCTTCGCCTTCATGCTCCCGGTAGCCACCCCGCCCAACGCCGTTGTCTTCGGCAGTGGCTGCCTCACGGTTCCCCAGATGGCCAAGGCCGGGATCTGGCTGAACATCATCGGCTCCCTGATGATCACCGCGGCCGTCATCTATGGCGTCCCCCTTATTTGGGATGTCGATCTCTCCCAGCTGCCCGCATGGGCGGCCAACGCGCAATAACCATGGGTCAAAAACACGGATCACCCAAAAAGGGACGCCTGGCGTCCCTTTTTTTATTGTCGAACTCTATTCTCCGACCTCGGGCCTCCAACCTCACCCCCGGGGCAACCGAACAACGAAAGTCGTTCCTTCCCCGGGTTCGGTGGTGAAATCGATCCGACCGCCGTGTTTCTCCACCACGATCATTCGACAGATATTGAGACCCTGCCCGGTCCCCCGGCCGACCTCCTTGGTGGTAAAAAACGGGTCGAACACTCGGGAAGCATTGGCTGCGGGAATCCCTGTTCCCGTGTCCGAGATACGCACCTCGACCCAGTCCTCATCATGGGAGGTTGCCACCGTGATACGCCCCTTTTCCTGACCGTTCTCCTCGACCTTGTCCCCGATGGCATGGGCGGCATTGGTTATCAGATTGAGAAAGACCTGGTTGATCTCGCCCGGGAAACAGGCCACCGGCGGCAGGGCCTCCTCGAAATTTTCCTCGAGATCGGCAACGTATTTCCAGACATTGCGAGAAACCATGGCCGTGCTCGCAAGGGAGCGGTTGATATCGGTCATGATCTTCTCCTTGCTCCCGGGGTGGGAAAAATCCTTCATGGAAAGGACAATGTCTGCCACACGCTGCAATCCTTCCAGGGACTGGTCCAGGGCGGTCGGGATCTCTTCCCGCAAAAACTCCCAGTCGGCCTCTTCAAGTCCCTCTTCAATTTTTTTCTGGAGCACGGGATCAAAATCTTTGGCTACGCAGGCGTCGTACAATTCTTTATACGCGTCCAGTACGTGCTGGATATCCGTAAACGAATCCTTGAAAAAATGCGTGTTGTCGGAGATATATTGGGTCGGCGTGTTGATTTCGTGGGCGATCCCGGCCGCCAGCTGTCCCACCGCCTCCAGCTTCCTGGACTGGGAAAGCTGGGTCTCCAGGTTCAACCGTTCGGTAATGTCGGCCCCCATCAACAACAGTCCGGTCTCTTGCTTGGACCGGGGAAAAAGCCTGGTCATGGTCAGCCCCAGAACCCCTTCGTATCCGTCGTTCCTGGTGAAAGCCATCGCATCCATCCGGACGGTCTTTCCATATTCAAAACACTCGTGCATGGCCTCTTTCACGGCCCCACATCCCCAATTGATCCGGCAGGCATCAAATGACGCCCCCACAGCCTCTTCGGCAGGAATACCCAAAATCTCTTCAGCCACAGGATTCCACTGGGTGACCACCCCGTCATCGGCAATCCCTATCAGCAACGAGGGAATATTCTCGATCAACTGTCTGGTTTCCGCATGGGAGGCGATGATTTGCCGCTGGGCACGCTTTTTCTCGCCGACATCCTCCAGGGTGGCAATGACCTCGGTGGACGGGGCTCCCAAATGGACCGGATTCAAGATGGCCCTCAGATCCACGGTCTTGTTCCCCTTGGTGGATGTATACTCGTCATCGTACACGCAGGGCTCTCCAGCCAACGCCTTGGCTATCATTTTACGCATCTTGGGCGGGGCATATTTGGCGGAATGGAACCCGACCAACCCCTCTCTGGGGGCCCCCATGAGCTCGGCAAATTTTTCGTTACAGTCGACAATAACCCCTTCGGGGCTGAAACGGATGATCCCTAGGGGAGATTTTTCAAAAATAATCCGGTAGTTGCGCTCATTCTCCCGGACCGTCTCTTCCATGAGCTTACGTTTGGTGATGTCCACCAGGGTCCCTTCGATGCCAACGGGTTTCTCTTCCTCATTGGAAATGATCCGGGTGCTTGCCAGCCCGATAAACCGGGAGTTGTCGCGCCGTCGGAGGGACAACTCGAAATTGGAGGCCTTTTTATGTGCATCCAATTCGTCGCGCAAAGCCTGTACCTGGGAAGAATCATCCAGGAAATCCTCCACGTTCCTGCCGCAAACCTCCTTGAAGTCCGAGTAACCGAGCATGGCGATCCCTGCGGGGTTGGCCATGAGAATGTGCCCACTCATGTCCACACGACAATAGGCCTCATGCATATGTTCGAGGATGGATCTGTATTTTTTCTCACTTTCACGCAACTTTTCCTGCATCACCTTCATGCGATTGACGGTTTTCCGTAACAGTCCCGTACGGTCATCGACCGTTCTCTCCAGTTCCTCCAGATGTTCCTGCCGTTGTTTTTCCAGCTCCAACCGTTTGAGGGCGTTATCAACGGCGATAATGAGCTGATCACTCTCAAAAGGTTTATTTAAATGTCCATATACCCCGATTTCGAGCGTTTCCTTCGCGGTCTGGAGATTCCCAAATCCCGTCATGGTGATGACCGCGGTGTGGGGATAGGTATCGTGGCAGAACCTGGCGAAATCCATCCCGGATTCCCCGGACATTCTGAGATCGGTAATGATCACATCGAAAAAACGGGCCTCCAAGATTTTTCGGGCCTCTTCCGCACTCTCTGCTTCGCAGCAGACATGGTCACCATACTTGGCGAGGATGTTCACAACCATAGCCCTGATCCCGGCTTCGTCATCCACCACCAATACCCTCTTCTGCTCCATAACGATTCCCCCTAAAGGTCCAAGCTTTGTCCTGCCCATGCGGATCCGGTCGTTCCCACGATCGGATCCGTGGCACACCGGTATAGGACACCATGGAAAGGTGCATATCCGAATTCATCCCGTCTAACAACAATCGGGCCTCGGCCGGGCTCCTTTTGGGAGACAGCCACCTCCCAAATCTTCTCCGGCCCAACGGCACAGACCGGATAAACGGCCTGACGCGCCCCTCACAGAAAAACAGCGTATCCAGGGCCGATCAGGCTTGCCCCTGTCCAGCCGTTGCTATACGGAAAAAAGATACACACGCCACTCCGTTTCCGGATCGCACAGAGCGGCCACCCTCACAGCCATTCCATCCAAAGGCAACGGAACCGGTCGCGGTGCAACTTCCAACACACTTGACCAACATGTCCACACATCCATTACAGAAAATCCATCTTCGGGATTATGTTATCCTCATGCTCAACGGCATGGCCCACGGGTTGTTCGCGTCACTGATCATCGGTCTGATCCTCAAACAGATCGGCAACCAGATCGGACTCCCCCTGATGGTCCAGTTCGGCCAGATCGCCCAATATCTCATGGGGCCGGCCATTGGGGTGGGCGTTGCCGCCAGTCTGGGGACGGCCCAAAAATCCCCGCTCGGGCTCTACGCATCATTGATCACCGGGGCCATTGGCGCACAAACCGTTGTCTTTCACGCAACAGGAGTCGGCTTGGCCATCGGCGAGCCCGTGGGCGCCCTGGTGGCGGCATGGGCAGGGGCCGAATTTGCCAAGCTCATCAGCGGCAGGACCAAGGTGGACATTGTTCTGGTTCCGGCCGGAACCATTCTGGTCGGCGGGTTGGTCGGCCACCTGGTCGGCCCCTTCGTGGTCCAGCTCATGACCTGGCTGGGCGGGATCATCAACATGGCCACCCAACTGCATCCGCTTCCCATGGGCGTTGTCGTGGCCGTTCTCATGGGCATGTTCCTGACCCTGCCCATCAGCAGCGCGGCCATCGCCATCTCCCTGGGCCTGCACGGGCTGGCCGCCGGAGCGGCAACCGTGGGATGCGCCTGCCAGATGATCGGATTTGCCGTGATCAGCTACCGGGAAAACCGCTTCAGCGGCCTCATCGCCCAGGGACTGGGCACATCCATGCTCCAGATCCCTAACATCATACGGAATCCCCGCATCTGGATTCCCCCGATCATCGCCTCGGCCCTGCTCGGCCCCCTGGCGACAACGGTTTTCCACATGACCAACAACAAAATCGGCGCGGGCATGGGCACCAGCGGCCTGGTGGGCCAGTTCGCCACCCTCGAGGTCATGGGCCAGGGGGGATGGACCGGGATCCTCTTGCTGCATATAGCGCTTCCGGCGATCATCTCCCTGATCGTTGCCAAATATATGTATAAAAAAGGCTGGATCGCGCCCGGGGACATGCGACTGCCGTAATCTATATGAACCCTACAATCCACGCAAAAGGGGACGTCTTGTTCAAGACGTCCCCTTTTGCGTAGGCAAATAGTAACTATTCAGGTCGAAAAGCAACTATTCGAACAGTCTGATTTTAAAAGACAAACTTGAGCAGCATACAGTGAATTTCTAAAATTCATAATTCTGATTTTTTAGAATAGCTACCTGAAAAGTTACACAGAATGTACCATCCCTGGCGCTCGATGACCAACCCACCGATCTCACTCCCTGAAACATCCCCCCTCTTTGAGTGACAACCCCCGCCGCATTGTGCTACCGACCGATCCATTCGGGTTTATCACATTGCATATGATCTCCTTCTCTCCGCCGACCCTGCCACCCCTGGAGGCCCCATGAAGTCCGACCGCTTTGTCACCGTCTTTTTCCTGCCCCTGTTCATCTCCCTGCACCTGCTCCTCTTTGTGGTCTCTGCCTCGGCCACTTCCCCGGAACTCCAGGACCCCGCAACCTATCGCGGCAACGAAAACATCAGGGGATGGTCCATGAGCGAAAAACTCGACGGCATCCGGGGGTATTGGGACGGGCAGCGGCTGCTGACCCGGGAAGGCAATGTCATCCATGCCCCCTTATGGTTCACGGACAACCTCCCCCCCTTCGAGCTGGACGGCGAACTCTGGGCAGGACGCGGAAACTTTGGAACCGTCCAATCTACGGTCTTGGACGAGACCCCGTCATCGGGATGGCGGAACATCACCTACAACATCTTTGAGGTCCCCCATACCCGTGGTGATTTTGCAGTACGTCTGGACAAGGCCCGAAAATGGTTCAAGGAGCATGAGGCCGGCCATGTCCGGATCATTCCTCAGATAGTCTGCACCGGGCATGAACACGTCCAACGTTTCCTCAAAAAGATCGCCGAAGACGGTGGCGAGGGTGTGATCATCAAGGACCCGGCCATTCCCTACCGGGACGGTTCCGAACAACGGGTCGTGAAACTCAAGCACGTCGACTACATGGACGGCACGGTCATCGGCCACAACCCCGGCAAGGGACAATGCACGGGCCTCATGGGCAGCCTGACCCTGAAGCTGAAAAACGGCGTGGTCTTCAACCTGGGCACGGGCTTTTCCATGAGCGAACGCCACTATGCCCCACGCATCGGGGCCGTGGTCACCTTCAAACACTACGGATTTTCCAAAAGCGGCAAGCCCAGATTCGCCTCGTTCGTGAAGGTCAAGAAGCCCTAACCAGTGGACCTCCCGAACAACCGGAATCTTTCCATCCTGCCTGAACGAAATCCGGGACA